>SLQM01000187.1 GCA_007131435.1 Syntrophomonadaceae bacterium | reverse complement strand
TGTTGGCTCAGACGCGGCAATCGAGGCGGCAGACATGGTGTTGATGACCGGCCAACCCACAAAACTGGTAGAAGCAATTCAAGTATCCCGTAAAACAAGGGCAATTGTCATCCAGAACATTGTCCTCGCCCTGGGCATTAAAGCAGTCATTATGGGTTTTGGTCTTTTTGGTTTGGCATCAATGTGGGAAGCAGTATTTGCCGATGTAGGTGTGGCGCTGCTCGCTGTTTTAAATGCCATGAGAGCCCTGCGCTGATTGCCAGGCATCCTTTATTTTGCTTAACAAGAATTTAACTTACTTTTAACCCTAATTTCCTTTAACCCGGCCTCCTGTTGTTATATCCTTTAACAGGGGGCTGATTAAAATGGTTTTGAGTCCTGAACAGGTAGAAAAAGTATATTCATTCAGGGAAATTATTGACCGCTGCCGTGCTATCGCGATAGTTGATAATGAAGATAGATTGAATGAGGCTGCCGGCAAATACAGTCCTAATGATTATAACAAACCCTCAAGATATAAGGGTCTTCCTGCTTCATCTAGGAAGGCCTTTTAATAAATCATCATTATACAGAGAGGTGAATTATGAAAAAGGTTAAAGTCCTCTTTTTGTGCACAGGCAATTCGGCCCGCAGCCAGATGGCTGAAGCTTTTTTGCGTCATTATGGAAATGAACAGTATGAAGCTTACAGCGCCGGGGTGGAACCGCATGGTATTAATCCTTTTACAGAAATGGTAATGGATGAAATAGGAATCAGCATGGAAGGGCAGTATTCAAAAGACTTAATTGAATACCTGGGGAAAGAACATTTCAGTTACCTGATAACAGTTTGTTCAAATGCCGAGGAGCGATGCCCCAGTACTTTTCCCGGGGTCAGTAACCGTTTAAGCTGGCTTTTCGAAGATCCCGCTGCTGTTGATGGCCCTGATGAACTGAAGTTGGATAAGTTTCGCCAGGTAAGAGATCAGGTAGAAACGAAAATCAAAGAGTGGCTTGCTGATCAGCAGCAGGGCGAAAGCGGGAGGTAAGTTCATGGCCCGGACAACAATCAGGGATAACCAGGTAATGGAAAGAAAAGCGCGCCAGGTAAAGCTTCTTCTCGTAAATTGTGATGGGGTATTGACTGACGGCAGTTTTTACTTGTTGGAAGATGGCCTTGAGTTAAAAAAATTCTCCAGGCGTGATGTTATTGCAGTTGAAAGGCTGCGAGAACTTGCCGGTATTGAGATTGCCCTGGTCAGTGAGAGTAAAGACCTGTCATTTATGCGCCTGGCAGAAAAGCTAAATATAGCAGATTATTTTTTTGGCATAGAGGAAAAGGCGGCTATACTTGATGATGTCCTGGATAAACTTCAAGTAAATCCTGAAGAAGTTGCTTACATTGGCGATGAAATATATGATATTGATTTAATGAACAGGGTTGGTTTATCAGCCTGCCCGCTGGATGCTGCCTACGAAGTACGCTGCACTGCAGATTACATCTGCAATAGCTGTGGCGGAAATGGTGTTTTAAGAGAATTCGCCGAATTTATAATTATGGCCAGGCAAAAGGAAAAATGTCTGGTTGAATAACTTCTAATTTTAAATGCCCTGCAAAGCTTGACAAGGCAGGGGGCAGTTGTTAATATCTTTATAGTTTAATAGCAGTGCTGCGATGAAGGAAAGAAGTAACCGGGACGGTCCTGTTTATAGCGAGCCGGGGGTAGTGCAAGCCCGGCCGGAAACCCGGCGAATGGCGTTCCTGAGCATTAAAGACAATTGAGAGGATCTTACAGGTGTAAGGTCAAGTAGGGTGGAACCGCGGGAAACTATCCCGTCCCTATGGCTTATTAAGCCGGGACGGGTTTTTTATTTTTCTGAGGAGGGATTTAATTTGGAACTGCAAATGATAATGATTAAACTGCAGGAGTTTTTTGCTTCACGGGACTGCCTGATCTGGCAGCCATATGATGTGGAGAAAGGAGCGGGAACGATGAACCCTGCTACCTTTCTGAAATCGCTTGGCCCTGAGCCGTGGAATGTTGCTTATGTCGAACCGTCCCGCCGCCCGGCCGACGGGCGTTATGGCGAAAACCCCAATCGCCTTTACCAGCACCTGCAGTACCAGGTAATCATGAAACCTGCTCCTGCTGATATTCAGCAGCAGTATCTCGACAGCCTTGCTTACCTTGGGCTTAAACCCCTGGAGCACGATATCCGTTTTGTTGAAGACAACTGGGAAGCTCCCACCCTTGGGGCCTGGGGCCTGGGCTGGGAAGTATGGCTTGACGGCATGGAAATCACCCAGTTTACCTATTTTCAGCAGGTAGGCGGGTTTGATGTTGAGCAGGTTCCTGTAGAGCTAACCTATGGCCTGGAGCGCATCGCCATGTACCTGCAAGATTGCGACAATGTATTCGATTTAATCTGGACCGGGAATATTACTTACGGCGAGGTGTTCCAGCGCGTAGAATGGGAACAATCCAGCTACAGCTTTGATTACGCCGACCGGGATCTGCTGTTTAAACTGTTCAGTGACTATGAAAAAGAGGCGAAGCGCCTGCTGGAGCTTAACCTGGTCTACCCGGCTTACGACTACATCTTAAAATGCTCGCATACTTTTAATAACCTTGAAGCCCGCGGTGCCATATCTGTTACAGAGCGGGCTGCTTATATCGGCAGGGTCAGAACCCTGGCCCGGCTTTGTGCAGAGTGTTATCTTAAACAGCGTGAAACAGCAGGCTATCCCCTGCTGGCAGGAGGTGTAAAATAATGACAGAAAACGGCCAGTTGCTGATGGAAATAGGCTGCGAAGAAATACCTTCTCGTTTCATACCCCACTCAATGGAGCAGCTTAAAAAAGAAGCCGCTGCATTGCTTGCCGACAGCAGGTTAAAACACGGCCCTGTT
>SLQM01000010.1 GCA_007131435.1 Syntrophomonadaceae bacterium | reverse complement strand
CCCTTTACCCTGGTCAAGGATCACCGCACAGGGGTAGAGGTCGGGCAGGTTGAAGCAGTAATGAATGGCATGCTCGATCCTTTTATTGAGGCTTACCTCAGCTGGAAAGCGCGCGGCAGTGTTCCGCTAAAGAAGTAATAAAAAAAGTAGGCGATACCATGAATACCAAACGGCCCCGGATCAGCCGGGATGACCTGAAAACAGTTATAATAGACACGCTCGGAATACTTATCGGTTCCGTGATCATGGCCGTTGCCATGAACATGTTTATGGTCCCCAATATGCTGGCCCCGGGTGGTGTCAGCGGTTTGGGAGTAGTTTTCTACCACCTCTTCAGAATTCCCGTGGGTCTGACAATTATCGTCTTGAATGTGCCGCTCTTTATTGCCGGATATATTGTACTTGGCCCCCGTATCGTGCTGCAGAGCCTGGTCGGCACGTTTCTTTTTTCACTTGCCCTGGAAATCACAGCTCCCCTGCTGCCATCGGCAACGGGCGATCTGCTCCTGGCCTCGGTTTATGGCGGCGTGATCATGGGGGTAGGCTTAGGGCTGGTCTTCCGTTTTCGCGGCTCTACCGGTGGAACAGCGCTTTTGTCGCTGATCCTTGCTAAAACCTCTGGGATCAGCCCGGGGCAGGCCATGCTTGTTGGCGACTTGGCTGTCCTGGCCCTGGCGATCTTTGTTTTCGGCAGTGAAGCAGCAATGTATGCTGCCCTTTCCCTGTTTGTATCAATTAAAGTAATTGACGCGATCATAGAAGGCCTGGGGTTAGCGAAATCGGCAATTATAATTACCGGCCACGGGTCACAGATTAATGAAAGGCTGCTCCATGAGCTGGGAAGGGGAGTAACCAGGATTGAAGGCCAGGGGGGTTACACGGGAGAAGGCAGGGAGGTTCTGCTCTGTGTTGTGACCAGGCAGCAGATAGCCCGCCTGAGATCGATTATCTATGAGATTGACCCGGAAGCTTTTGTGATCATCGGAAATGCGACTGAGGTCCATGGTGAAGGGTTTAAAAAAATGCAGCAGCACTGATTTGTCTGGCTGAGAAACAGGTCTGCCAAGAAGCAGGGTTCAATTTGCAAAATAAGTAAAAATAGATTAATATGATTAGCAGGAAGATCTATCTAATCATAAATATAATTACCTAAAGTATGCGCGGGAAGGTCTCACTGAATGGTCGAAGCAAAAAACTTGTGCATGAAATATGATAAGAGTGAACGTTTTGCTCTTGAAAATTTAACATTTCAGATAGATCGAGGGGAATTCGTTTTTTTTGTCGGGTCCAGTGGCGCCGGTAAGTCAACTATTCTTAAATTGATGATCAGGGAACTAAAACCAACTGAAGGCACTTTAAAGGTATTTGGCCGTAACGTGGCAAGACTTCCTCGCCACAGGCTGCCATACCTGCGCCGGAATATCGGGATGGTTTTTCAGGATTTTCGCCTGATGGAAGAAAGAACTGCTTACGACAATGTGGCTTTTGCCATGATTGTAACGGGAGCTTCCCGTAAGGAAATCAGCAAAAGGGTTCCTCATGTTCTCGGCCTCGTGGGCCTGCATGAAAAAAACATGACCAGGGTTTGCGATTTATCTGGAGGGGAGCAGCAAAGAGTTGGCCTGGCCAGGGCTATTGTCAATCGTCCTGCCATGATTATCGCCGATGAACCGACGGGCAACCTTGATCCAGGGACAAGTTTGGATATTATGACCCTGCTGCGCAGTATTAACCTGCGCGGATCCACTGTCCTGGTTGCCACACATAACCGGGAGATTGTTGATCGTTTTAAGAAGAGGGTTCTTTATTTAGAAAACGGCAAGCTGGTAGGCGATGAGCAAAAGGGGATCTATACCCATGTTCATTAGCGGCTTCTTCTACATAATCGGAGAAACTTTTAAGGGGCTTTACCGGAACCGCTGGATGTGTATAACATCAACAGGCGTTGTGGTTGTAACCCTGCTGATGTTGGGGATATTCATGCTGGTTAACCTTAATATCGGCTTCATCACAGATACTGTCAAAGAACAAGTTGAAATTGTTATCTATATAGATGAAGCTGCTGATGAAGCCGAACTTGAACAGCTGGAACGGATGCTTTTGAATCACGGATTATTGGAAGAAGTGCGTTATGTGTCCAGTGAGGAACATATGGACAGGTTGCGCAGACAGTTGGGCAGGGTGCTTGAGGGCTATGATGCTGAACAGGACAACCCATTGCTGGCGTCATACGAAGTTAAGACCCTGCTGCCTGATAATGTAGTGCCCCTGGCCAGGGAATTTGAGACTTACCCGGCCGTATCGGCAGTCTTTTATGGCCAGGGTTACGTGGAAAACCTGTTTGCTGTCACCGGTGTAATACAGATGGTCGGGCTAGGCCTGATGGTTGGCCTTTCTATAACAGCAGTGTTTTTGATTGCACACACTATAAAACTGACTGTTATGATGAGGCAAAAAGAGATTTCGATTATGAAATACGTAGGCGCCACAAACTGGTTTATCCGTTGGCCTTATATTCTTGAAGGTTTATTGATGGGTTTTGTAGGCGCAGCTTTGCCTTTACTCGGGTTGTATTTTATATACCAGTATTCTGTTGAGTGGATAACCGTGAACGAACTGGTTTTCCTAAGCCTGCTGCCGGTTGAATTAGTAATTCTTGAACTGGCAAAATACCTGATACCGCTTGGCATAGGGCTTGGTATCCTGGGAAGTACATTTTCCATGAGTAGGTTCTTAAGAGTATAGAGAAAAATAACTCGGTTCCAGGGAGGATTAAAATGTTAGAACAAAAAAAATACTGGTTTATAATGCTTCTTCTTACTTTATTCCTGGTTGCCCTGGTTGCTGCTCCCGTCTTAGCGGTTATAACAGAAGAGATTGAAGTTAAACAGCAGGAGCTT
>SLQM01000069.1 GCA_007131435.1 Syntrophomonadaceae bacterium | reverse complement strand
TAATAAAAGCCAGGAGCAGGCCCGCCGCGGACTTGATGAAGTACGTAATACGGTGAAGGCTTTGCGCCCGGTAGAACTGGAACAGATGGATTTTATTGCTGCAATCAGGAGCCTTGCACGTGACTACGCAGGCAGCGGGATTTTAATTGAATATGAGCACGACGATACGTTGGAGCTTAATCCCCATCTTGAAACGAATCTGTACAGGATTATCCAGGAGAGCATAACCAACAGCGTCCGCCATGGGCAGGCGAATAAAATTACTGTCAGGCTCAATAGGAACGAAGATGGGTTACTGTTAGATATTGAAGACAACGGCCGGGGCTGCAGAGACCTGGTGGAAGGTTACGGCCTACGCGGCATCAGGGAGCGGGCAAATGAACTTGGAGGACAGGTTGTATTTGAAAACAGCAAAAAGGGCGGTTTCCTGGTCAGACTGACACTGAAGGAGAACCTGGAATGAGCAAACAGATCAAAACAGTTATTGCCGATGATCAGCGCTTAATGAGGGAAGGTTTAAAAACTATTCTTGAGCTGGAAGATGATATCCTGGTGATGGGTACAGCAGCTAATGGCAGGGAGGCTGTTGAACTGTGCCGGAAAGATAAGCCGGATATAGTACTGATGGATATTCGGATGCCAGAAATGGATGGAGTGGAGGCTACGACCCAGATTGTTTCTGAAAACCTGGCCGGCGCTGTAATTGTTGTTACCACATTTGATGATGACGAACTGATTATAAAAGCCTTGAAGGCAGGAGCAAAAACCTACCTGTTAAAGGATCTTCCTTCAGAGAAACTGCTCTCCATCATTCGCTCGACTTACAGTGGAGACATAATCCTGCAGCCTGAAATAGCTGCCAAGCTTGTTGGCAGGGCATCAGCCGGTGCCGAACCTGGTCACAGCAGCTTTGGTCCGGAACCTACAGATAACTTCACTGCAAGAGAGAAAGATATACTTGCCCTGATGGCAGATGGATTGAGCAACAGGGATATTGCGAAAAAGTTATTTTTAAGTGAAGGAACGGTGAAAAACCAGGTCAGTGTAATCTACAGCAAGCTGGGAACATCTGATAGAACGCAGGTGGTCTTGATGGCCATTAAACAAAAGCTATTTTAATGACCGGGGTCATATAAATGGTGACTATTTTATGACCCCGGTTACTGGGCGCATATTTTATCCTCGTCTATAATTAAGATAACAAAAAGACGGGAGTGAATTAAAATGAACAAATCAGTAAAAGGCGGTATCTTGTTAATCATTGCCGGAGTATTTCTGCTGCTTAACCAGCTAGGTGTTATACCCGGCCAGGCGTTTCTCTTCTTGCTTGCCCTAGGTTTCATAGCAGCATATGCCCTGCTGGGTGGTAGGAAAGAATATGGCAATGTGGGCTTCCTGATCCCCGGTACGGTTCTGCTGGCAATTGCAGCCTTTGCTGCTGCATCCGGCAGCCGGGCTTTTGAAGATTTAAATCCGGCATTCTTCTTTTTAGGCCTTAGCCTGAGCTTCCTGGCTGTATTCGTAGTTCATACCTACTGGTTTAAAGAAATGGACCATGGCGAACGTTTCTGGCCCATTTACCCGGCGGGGGGTCTGTTGCTACTATCAGCCTTGATCGGTTTAACTACAACAAGCGATTTTATTCAGAACCTCGGGCTTTTAAACTACCTGTGGATTGTAGTTTTAATCGGCCTTGGCGTGTGGCTCATCTACAGCAGCATTAAAAAAGGTAAAAACTAACATTCTAATTGTAAAGCAAATACTCAGTAATCTATTCAGGTTTAATGTTCAATAAGATTATTCCAGCCCGTTTACAATCCTCGTTGTTGAAACGGGCTTTTGTCTTGTCCGAAAATGCAAATATTTATAGCTTTCATTGTTTAATTAACTTTTATTGGTATAATATAGATAGAGACTGTAGCATATTGATGAAGGAGGTTTTTTTATAATGTTTGTCCGTGATTACATGTCGATTAACCCAATTTCTGTAGAGCCCAATGATTCAATCGGTGATGCCCTTGAGCTGCTCAAGGATCACTCGATTCGCCGTCTTCCTGTTGTTTCAAAGAAAAGGCTTGTAGGTCTGGTAACCGAAACAGATCTGCTTAAAGCTTCTCCATCACCTGCTACCAGCTTGTCAATTCACGAAATAAATTACCTTTACCCGAAAATTAAAATCAGGGACATTATGACCAAGGATGTGGTTACCATCAGCCCTGATGCCGCGATAGAAGAAGCTGCGGTGATGATGAGAGAGAAGAAGTTTGGCACCCTGGTGGTTGAAGAGAAAGGAAACCTTGTTGGGCTGATCACAGAGAGCGATCTGTTCAAAGCTTTCATCGATGTTTTTGGTTTTGACCGTCCCGGTGAAAGGATAATTGTTGCCTTTTATGATGATAAGGTTGGTGAGCTAGGTAAACTGGCAACTTTTATTGGATCACTTGGGATTTTTATCATCAGCCTGGTGATTACATATGATGCTGATAATAATGCCTACATCCTTATGCGCCTTAAAACTGATGACCGCGAAGCGGTGGTTAAAGAGCTCAAGGAAAAGGGTTATGAAGTTGTAGGTTAAAGTGAGCAAGGCTGCACCAAGTGCACTTGCCATTAAAAAGGGAATGGTTAGCTTGGATTCTTTTTCTCAGGCTGCAGAGGTAGTAGAGAGACTGCATGGACTCTCAGGTGAAATACAACTGCAGCGCAGGGGCAGCGAGTTTGAGATTATCTATAACGGGGTTTTCCTGATGGCTACCTACAATGGTGCTTCTGAAAAGCAAGCTGTCAGGGATGCCCTGCTTTCTTTTACTTGTAATGGATACAGTAAACTCCGGGCTTTAATGGGCGGCCTTGGTGTTGGCTACAGCCTGCATGAGGCTTTATCGTTCAAAGAAGTAGAGCAGGTTAAAGTTG
>SLQM01000111.1 GCA_007131435.1 Syntrophomonadaceae bacterium | reverse complement strand
GCGTAGTCTCAGGTTTATGAATTTTTTTGTTTTATCCGTTGACACACGTAATTCCTTGTGATAGTATCTTAAGATGTCTAGAACTACCACTATGTGCAATTTTATTAAGTATGTAGAGTTGCCTTCACCATAATCAGATACCCAATAGGAGAGACAGAACTTGAATCAAAGTTAAATGGTTTAGCCTGTTTTCTTCCGGTTTTAAATCATAAACCAGGTACCAGGGGAGTGATTTTTTTTAATGTCCAGCAGTGCTGCCGCAGGCATCAGTAAACGTCGTTCGTATGCAAGGATTACCGAAGTTTTAGATTTGCCGAATTTGATTGAAGTGCAGAAAAGTTCTTTTGATTGGTTTATCGACCAGGGTCTTAAAGAGATTTTTGAAGATTTTTCGCCTATTCAGGATTTTACGGGCAACCTGGTCCTCGAGTTCTACGACTATACCCTGGGTGAACCGAAATACTCCGTCGAAGACTGTAAAGAGCGCGATGCAACCTATGCCGTTCCTCTCAAGGTGCGGGTAAGGTTGATCAACCAGGAGACAGGGGAAGTTAAGGAACAGGAAGTTTTCATGGGAGATTTTCCGATGATGACCGAAAACGGCACCTTTATTATTAATGGAGCCGAAAGGGTTATTGTCAGCCAGCTGGTTCGTTCTCCGGGTGTATATTTTAAGAAGCAGCCTGATCCCAGCGGAGTTACCGGCAAAGAGCTAATTAACGCCACTATTATCCCAAACCGCGGAACCTGGCTTGAATTCGAGACAGATCTATCCGATGGTATTTACGTGCGCGTTGACAGAACCAGGAAAATCCCGGTTACCGTTCTTTTAAGAGCCATCGGTTATGGCACAAATGAAGAGATTAAAGAGCTTTTAAACAGTGACGAGAGATTGAATGAAATATTTGAGAAAGATCATACCGATTCTACCGAAACAGCGCTTCTTGAAATATACAAGCGCCTCCGCCCGGGAGAGCCTTTAAATGTTGAGAATGCGCGCACCCTTTTTGAATCGCTATTTTTTGACGGCAAGCGTTATGACTATGCCCGCGTAGGCCGTTTTAAGGCCAACAAGAAACTTTCGATGACCAATCGCCTCTTTGGCCATGAATTGGCCGAAGATATTAAGCACCCGGTCAGCGGAGAGGTTCTTTACCCTGCCGGGACAGTTGTTGATGAAGAGGCGGCAAGGGTGATTGACGAAAATAAGGTTAGCCGGGCAAAAATCAGTTTTCGCGATAAGGTACACCTGGTTATCGGAAATGGAGGGGTAGATTTAAACACCCGCCACCTGGTAACAGCCGATATTATTGCCTCCATCAACTACATACTGAACCTCTTTGACGGGATAGGCAATATTGATGATATTGATCACCTGGGGAACCGGCGCTTGCGCTCCGTAGGGGAGCTGCTACAAAACCAGTTTAGAATTGGCCTTTCGCGCATGGAGCGTGTTGTCCGTGAGCGGATGACAATCCAGGATGTGGAGGCAATTACACCGCAGGCCCTGATCAATATCCGTCCGGTTATTGCTTCGATCAAGGAATTCTTCGGCAGCAGCCAGCTGTCACAGTTTATGGATCAGACAAACCCGCTTGCCGAGCTGACCCACAAAAGGCGTCTCAGCGCCCTGGGCCCCGGCGGTTTGAGCCGGGAGCGGGCCGGTTTTGAAGTGCGCGACGTGCACCATTCCCACTACGGCCGCATCTGCCCTATCGAGACCCCGGAAGGCCCGAACATCGGGTTGATCGGTTCCCTAGGCACCTATGCCCGGATCAACGAATATGGTTTTATTGAAACCCCTTACCAGCGGGTGGACAAGAAAAACGGCCGAGTAACTAAGGAGATTGTTTATCTCACCGCCGATGACGAGGACCGTTTTGTTATTGCCCAGGCCAATGCCAAGCTGGATGAAAAGGGCCGTTTCATGAATAACCGTGTAACCTGTCGCTATTACTACGATACAGTTATGCGCCACCCCAATGAAGTTGATTTCATGGACGTATCGCCGAAGCAGCTGGTCAGCGTGGCAACTGCCCTGATTCCATTCCTTGAAAATGACGATGCTAACCGGGCCCTGATGGGCGCTAACATGCAGCGCCAGGCCGTTCCACTGCTGCAGGCCGAATCACCGCTTGTCGGCACGGGCCTTGAATATAAAGCGGCTATCGATTCCGGGGCGGTGGCAGTCTGCCTATCTGATGGCGAAGTTGTCAGGGTAACCAGCGATGAAATTATTGTTCGCCGTGATGACCAGGAAGACAACCAGAATTTCTACATCAATGGGCGCACCCGGGAAAGTTTTGAAGCTGAAAGACGCCCAGGCTTTGATGGCGGGCTTGACATCTATACCCTGCAAAAGTTTAAACGTTCAAACCAGGGAACCTGCGTCAACCAGCATCCGATTGTCAGGAGGGGCCAGAAAGTTTCGGCCGGTGATGTTTTAGCCGACGGGCCCTGCACTAGCGAAGGCGAGATAGCCCTGGGACGTAATATGCTTGTTGCTTTCCTGCCCTGGGAAGGGTACAACTATGAAGACGCCATCCTGATCAGCGAAAAACTGGTCAAGGAAGATGTTTTTACTTCGATTCACATTGAAGAATATGAGTCGGAAGCCAGGGATACCAAGCTTGGTCCCGAAGAAATTACCCGAGATATCCCCAACGTGGGCGAAGAAGCGCTTAAAGATTTAGACGGGCGCGGGATTATTCGCATTGGAGCTGAAGTGAGGGCCGGCGACATCCTGGTCGGCAAAGTTACCCCGAAAGGGGAGACTGAGCTAACGGCCGAGGAGCGCCTGTTAAGGGCTATCTTCGGTGAGAAGGCCCGCGAAGTTCGTGACACATCTCTGCGCATCCCGCATGGTGCTTCCGGGATTATTGTGGACGTAAAAGTTTTTAACCGCGAGGATGGCGATGAGCTTTCCCCGGGTGTTAACCAGCTTGTCCGCATTTACGTGGCCCAAAAACGTAAAATTTCCGAAGGGGATAAAATGGCCGGACGTCACGGAAACAAGGGTGTTATCGCCCGCATTTTGCCGGAAGAAGATATGCCCTTCCTGCCCGACGGCACCCCGCTTGAAATAGTCTTAAACCCGCTGGGAGTTCCCTCGCGGATGAATATCGGCCAGGTTTTGGAAGCTCACCTGGGCTGGTCAGCCAAGGCTTTGGGCTTGAAGATTGCTTCTCCCGTATTCGACGGGGCAACGGAGGAAGATGTTTTTGATGCCTTCAGGGAAGCAAGCCTTCCGGAAAACGGGAAAACGGTGCTCTACGACGGGCGGACGGGCGAGCCTTTTGATGAAAAAGTAACGGTTGGTTATGTTTACATGCTTAAACTGGCCCACCTTGTCGATGATAAAATTCATGCCCGTTCAACCGGACCCTACTCGCTGGTAACCCAGCAACCCCTGGGCGGTAAAGCCCAGTTTGGCGGGCAGCGTTTCGGCGAGATGGAAGTATGGGCCCTGGAAGCTTACGGCGCTGCATATTCCCTGCAGGAGATTCTGACCGTTAAATCTGACGATGTTGTAGGCCGGGTGAAAACTTATGAAGCGATCGTTAAAGGAGAGAACATACCCGAACCGGGCGTGCCTGAGTCGTTCAAAGTTTTGGTCAAAGAACTGCAGAGCCTTTGCCTTGATGTGCGGGTCCTCAGCGAAGAAACAGGAGAAGTTGAGATCAAGGAAGGCGATGACGACAGTGACTACCGCCGCCTTGATGTAAACATAGAAGGCATGGAGTCAGATGACGACGACCTGGATCGCTTTATCTACCGCAAGGAATCGAAGGAAGTTGCAGTGGCCGAAAAGCCTGTTGCGGGGGAAGATGATGCAGAAGATGATGATGATGAAACCATTTCTGAAGATGATCTGAAAGAGGAAGGCGTAACTTTAACAACTGGGATGCAGGCCGAAGAAGTTGAAGAAGTTTCTCTCGATGAGCTCGAAGAAATGGAAGAGGATGATAACGGGGATGATGATGAGGTGCCGCTTAAAAAGCGCTCTCCGAAAAAGGATATTGATGAAGAACTTTTAGAGGAAGATATGGATGATTCGGATGAAGACGAAGATGAAGAGGATAGCATCTACTAGCAGCTCAGGGGATCCCTGGCGAAAGGAGCGATCTTTTTGTTGGATGTAAACAATTTCGATGCCTTAAAAATAGGTTTGGCATCATCTGAACAGATCAGGGCCTGGTCGCGAGGTGAGGTTAAGAAACCGGAAACCATTAATTACCGCACTCTTAAACCCGAGCGCGAAGGACTATTTTGCGAGAAAATATTCGGGCCGCAAAAAGACTGGGAATGTCATTGCGGAAAATATAAGCGGGTGCGTTATCGCGGTATAGTCTGCGATCGCTGTGGTGTTGAGGTAACCAGGGCCAAGGTGCGCCGTGAAAGAATGGGGCATATTGAACTGGCCGCCCCGGTGTCGCATATCTGGTATTTTAAGGGCATCCCCAGCCGCATGGGGCTGCTTCTTGACATGTCACCCAGGGCTCTTGAAAAGGTGCTCTATTTTGCCGCCTACGTGGTTATTGATCCCGGTGAAACATATTTAAGCGATAAGCAGCTGCTCACCGAAGTGGAATTCAGGGAGTATTATGAGAAATACCAGGCTTTATTTAAGGCCAATAAAGGCTTTAAAGCCGAAATGGGAGCTGAAGCGATTAAGAAGCTGCTCAGCCGCCTTGACCTGGATAAAATAGCCGAGGAGCTGCGGGAAGAGCTGGCCACAACCAGCGGCCAGAAAAAGGTGCGGGCTATCCGCCGCCTGGAAGTGGTGGAAGCTTTCCGCCAGTCCGGCAACGATCCCACCTGGATGATCCTGGATGGAATTCCGGTAATACCGCCGGACCTGCGGCCCATGGTTCAGCTTGACGGGGGACGGTTTGCCACCTCCGACTTAAACGACTTATACCGCAGGGTGATTAACCGAAACAACCGCCTGAAACGCCTGCTTGATCTTGGCGCACCCGATATAATTGTCCGCAACGAGAAGCGCATGCTGCAAGAAGCTGTAGATGCCCTGATTGACAACGGGCGCCGCGGGAGGCCCGTTACAGGCCCGGGGAACCGCCCGCTTAAATCGTTAAGCGACATGTTAAAAGGAAAGCAGGGGCGTTTCCGCCAAAACCTGCTTGGTAAAAGGGTTGACTACTCTGGGCGCTCAGTTATCGTGGTTGGCCCTGAATTAAAACTATACCAGTGCGGCCTGCCCAAGGAAATGGCTTTAGAGCTGTTTAAGCCTTTTGTGATGAAGCGCCTGGTTAGTGATGGCCTGGCCCATAATATCAAAAGCGCCAAACGGATGGTTGAAAAAGTACGCCCCGAGGTATGGGATGTGCTTGAAGAAGTAATCAGGGATCACCCGGTGCTTTTGAACCGCGCCCCAACCCTGCACCGTCTGGGCATCCAGGCTTTTGAGCCTGTGCTTGTGGAAGGGCGTGCGATCCAGATTCACCCCCTGGTCTGTGCAGCCTATAATGCAGACTTTGACGGTGACCAGATGGCTGTTCACGTCCCCCTCTCTGCTGAAGCCCAGGCTGAAGCGCGCCTGCTCATGCTTTCGGCCCACAATATTCTTAACCCGAAAGAGGGGCGCCCCGTTACAACTCCCACCCAGGACATGGTGCTCGGGGCATACTACCTCACGCTTGAAAAGAGCGGAGCCAGGGGTGAAGGCAAGGTTTTCCCCGATCCTGAAGAGGCGGTTACCGCCTATGAGCTAAATTACATTGACCTGCATGCCCGCATATTTGTCAGGGCTTCCGGGTTCAAGGGCCGTGATTTTGTAAGGCGTAAAAAATATTTACTGACAACGCCGGGTAAAATTATATTTAACGATGTTTTCCCTAAAGATTTTCCATACATTAATAATGCAGATTTCAACGGTTTTCTGCCAGAGGATAGTTTCATCCCCCTGCGCGGCCTGGAACCTGAGAAATTGCTGGAAAAACTGCCGCGTAACAAGGCAATCAAGAAGGATTTCCTGGCAGACTTAATCGCCCGCTGTTACCGCATGTATGGTAACACCAGGACTGCAGAGGTTCTGGACAGGGTTAAATCTTTAGGCTTCCATTATGCGACCAGGGCCGGTATAACAGTTGCTGTAAGTGATATTGAAGTGCCTGAGAAAAAGCTGGAAATCTTAAAGGATGCCGAAGACAAGGTTGAGGCTACTGAAGAACAGTTTTCCCTGGGGTTGATTACCGAAAAGGAAAGATATGACCGGGTAATCGAGCTGTGGAGTAAAGCGAAAGACGATGTAACCAAAGCCTTAATGGGTTCACTTGATGAGCTGAACCCCATATATATGATGGCCCATTCAGGAGCCCGCGGTAATGAATCACAGATTACCCAGCTGGCGGGAATGCGGGGGCTGATGGCCGACCCGGCAGGCCGGATTATCGATATCCCGATTAAAGCTAATTTCCGAGAAGGGCTTACCGTGCTTGAATACTTCATTTCTACCCACGGAGCGAGGAAAGGTTTGGCCGATACGGCTCTTAAAACAGCGGACTCCGGCTACCTGACCCGTCGCCTGGTTGATGTGGTGCAGGATGTGATAGTGCGGGAAGATGATTGCGGAACTGGACAGTCAATCGGCTTAAGTGAATTTCTCGATCGCGATGAAACCCTGGAAGATGCAGTTAACAGGGTTATAGGCCGCTATACCATGGAACCGGTATATCATCCCGAATCAGGCGAGGTTTTAATTGAAGCCAATACCCTGATCACCGAGGAAATGGCCCAGGAAATAGCCGAGCTGAAAATAACTGAAGTTCGTTTCCGCTGTGTCTTAACCTGCAAAACCCGGCACGGTGTTTGTGTGAAATGTTACGGGCGTGACCTGGCGAACGGCAAGATTGTCAATGTAGGAGAGGCTGTTGGGATTATTGCTGCCCAGTCAATTGGGGAACCGGGTACCCAGTTAACAATGAGAACTTTCCATACCGGCGGTGTGGCCGGTGACGATATAACCCAGGGTTTGCCCAGGGTTGAAGAGCTTTTTGAAGCCCGAAAACCAAAGGGGCAATCCCTGATTGCTGAGATTGCCGGGGAAATTGAACTGGTTGAAACCCGCTACAAGAGAGAAATAAGGCTAACTGCGGAACATGGTGAGTCAAGGGTTTACAACATTCCTTACGGTGCCAGGATTAAAGTGGAAGACGGTCAGAAAGTAAGCGCCGGGGATGAGTTAACTGAAGGATCCATCAACCCGCATGAACTGTTGAAGGTTAAAGGTGTGCGAGGAGTCCAGCTTTACCTGCTGAAAGAAGTGCAGTGGGTTTACAAGATGCAGGGAGTTGATATCAGCGATAAGCATATCGAGATCATAGTGCGCCAGATGCTGAAAAAAGTGAAAATTGAAGACCCCGGCGATACCGATTTGCTGCCTGGTGGTATGCTCGACAGCCACATTTTTGAAGAGATTAATGCTGAAGTTGAAAAGGAAGGCGGCCAGCCGGCAGTTGCCCGGGCCCTGCTGCTGGGGATTACCAAGACTTCCCTGGCCACAGAATCATTCCTTTCGGCAGCTTCATTCCAGGAGACAACCCGTGTGCTGACTGAAGCATCGATCAAGGGCCGCCAGGATCAGCTGCTTGGTTTGAAAGAAAATGTAATCATCGGTAAGCTTATTCCTGCCGGAACGGGTATGACCCGTTATCGCAATATTGAGGTCCGCCCTCTGGGTCTTGAGCCTGAACCGGAAGAAGAAAAAGCCCTGGAAGTTGACCTGGGTATAGATGGCGAAGAGACTGCAATCGCCTCCACAGCCGACCAGCGCCCCGAAAGGATCGAGGAAGACCCGGAAATGTTTGAAGATTAAATTGGGAAGATTAAATTGCAATTTTTAATTGACAAGCAATCTTGACGGTGATAAAATCTTAAGGTGCGCCTAATGGCGCAGTGGAGGGGTTTTTAAAGAAGGATGGTGTGCCTTTCCGTTGGAGGAACTTATAAATAGCGCCCGCCATAAAGTAGTCGGGACGAAGCAGACGATAAAAGCGCTTGAAAATGGAGAAGTTGAAAAGGTTTTTATCGCCAGGGACGCTGAAGAAAGAATAATTCGGCCTGTGGTTTCTTTGTGTGAAGAGAATAATATTGAACCGCTTTATGTGGAAACCATGAGCCAGCTTGGCAAGTTATGTGGCATAAAAGTTAAAGCGGCAACTGCCGCTATCAAGGAATAAATTAAAGATTAACTAAAGGAGGTGGACTAATGCCGACAATTAATCAATTAGTACGTAAGGGACGTAAGCAGGTGACCAAGAAATCTTCTTCCCCGGCACTGGAGCGTTCGCCCCAAAAAAGAGGCGTGTGCACCCGTGTTTCGACCACTACACCGAAGAAGCCTAACTCTGCCCTGCGTAAAATTGCCAGAGTCCGCCTGACAAATGGAATCGAAGCGACAGCCTACATTCCCGGTATCGGGCACAACCTGCAGGAGCACTCTGTTGTTCTGGTCAGGGGCGGCAGGGTTAAAGACTTGCCTGGTGTGCGCTATCACCTGGTTAGGGGAACTCTTGATGCTGCCGGTGTAGAGAACCGGGCCCAGGGTCGTTCTAAGTACGGCACCAAGAAACCGAAGTCGTAGTAAAAATGTGAGGAGTGGATGGATAAATGCCACGAAAAGGTCCTGTATCAAAACGGGAATTATTGGCCGATCCCGTCTATAAAAGTAAAATGGTAACAAGATTTATCAATAAGCTGATGTATGACGGCCAAAGAGGTTCAGCACAGGAAATTATCTATGATGCTTTCGATATAATTCGTGAAAAGACGGGAAAAGACCCGCACGAGGTTTTTGAAACTGCCATGCGCAATGTTTCACCCGTGCTGGAAGTTAAACCGCGCAGGGTTGGCGGGGCGACTTACCAGGTGCCGGTGGAAGTTAACACCCACCGCAAGAACATCCTGGCTATCCGCTGGATTATCGGGTTTGCCCGTAACCGCGGAGAAAAAACAATGGCCCAGCGTTTGGCCGGTGAACTGATGGATGCTGCCAATAATACAGGCGCTTCGATCAAGAAGAAAGAAGATACCCATAAAATGGCCGAAGCGAATAAAGCTTTTGCCCATTACCGCTGGTAAAATAACTTAGAAAGTTTAAGGTTTAAGAATAAGCTAGGGCTAATTAATCAGTTTGATAATTTATTTGCAACCGGAATTCCGGCAATCTGGCCCCCGGCCTTAGCCTTTGAAAGGAGGGACGAAATGAGCAAAGAAGCAAACCTGGAAAAGATCAGGAACATAGGAATTGCCGCCCATATAGATGCCGGTAAGACAACTACAACCGAGCGGATCCTTTTTTATACCGGGCGACTGCATAAGCTTGGCGAAGTGCATGACGGCACTGCAACCATGGACTGGATGGCCCAGGAACAGGAGCGTGGAATTACAATTACCTCGGCTGCCACTACCTGTAAATGGCGTGATTGTTTAATTAACATTATCGATACGCCCGGGCACGTGGACTTTACAGTTGAAGTTGAAAGATCCATGCGTGTCTTAGATGGCGTGGTTGCCATATTCTGTGCCAAGGGTGGTGTTGAGCCCCAGTCAGAGACTGTCTGGCGGCAGGCCGACCGTTATCATGTTCCCCGCCT
Source organism: Syntrophomonadaceae bacterium (assembly GCA_007131435.1). GTDB lineage: Bacteria > Bacillota > Dethiobacteria > DTU022 > DTU022 > SLQM01. The sequence goes on along the minus strand of SLQM01000111.1, from coordinate 1,793 downwards.
TGCTTATGTAAATAAGATGGATGCTGTTGGAGCAGATTTTTTCAGCGTTGTTGATCAACTAAAGGACAGGCTTCATGCTCATGCCCTTCCTATCCAGATGCCAATCGGCTCGGAAAGCGGTTTTAACGGTATCGTTGATCTGATCAGTGGTAAAGCGATTAAATATGAGGATGACCTCGGTACCCGCAGCACCGAAACAGAAATTCCTGAAGGAATGGAACAGCAGGTGGCTGATTACCGTGAAAAAGTGCTTGAAACAGTTGCAGATTATGATGATGACCTGATGGAAAAATATTTTAACGGTGAAGAGATAACTGCCGATGAGTGTTACAGGGCTCTCCGCAAGGCTACCATTCACCACAACCTGGTACCCGTGCTTTGCGGCTCGTCTTATAAAAACAAGGGAGTTCAGCTTTTACTCGATGCAGTGGTTCATTTACTGCCTTCTCCGGTTGACGTTGGCGCGGTTAAGGGTTTTAATCCCTCCAGCGGTGAGGAAGATTTCCGCCTTCCTGCCAATGACGCACCTTTTTCTGCCCTGGTGTTCAAAATCATGGTTGATCCTTTTGTTGGCAAACTGGCTTTTGCCCGGGTTTATTCCGGGACGCTGAAGAAAGGCTCCGTGCTGTTTAATGCCACCCGCCAGAAAAGACAGCGTATCGGCAGGTTGATCAGGATGCACGCTAACTTCAGGGAAGAGATAGAACAGACCACCACCGGTGATATTGTTGCAATAATCGGCCCGAAAGAGATCAGCACGGGAGATACACTTAGCGCTCTTGATAAACCTATAATTTTGGAAAATATTAAGTTTCCTGAACCGGTTATTTCTATTGCCATTGAGCCGAAAACAAAGGCCGACCAGGATAAAATGACTGTTTCCATGCAGCAGCTTTCAGAGGAAGATCCAACTTTCCTGATCCATACCGACCAGGAAACAGGGCAGACAATAATTTCCGGAATGGGTGAACTCCACCTTGAGATTATTGTGGATCGCCTGTTGCGAGAATTTAAACTGCAGGCCAATGTGGGCAAACCCCAGGTTGCTTACAAGGAAACTGTCGTCGGTGAGACTACTGCTGAAGGTAAATTTGTCCGCCAGTCCGGAGGGCGCGGCCAGTACGGCCACGTGGTTATAGACCTGGTGCCACTTGAAACTGGTGGTGGATTTGTTTTTGAAAATAAAATTGTTGGCGGAGCTGTCCCCAGGGAATTTATCCCTTCCGTGGAAAGCGGCCTGAAAGAAGCGGCCATGAATGGTGTCCTTGCCGGTTATCCAGTTGTTGACATCAAGGTAATTTTAAAAGATGGTTCTTATCACGAGGTGGATTCATCAGAGCTGGCATTCAGGATTGCCGCTTCCAAGGGCTTGAAAACGGCTTTATCAAAAGCAAAGCCAGTTCTTTTGGAGCCGGTTATGAAAGTGGAAGTATCAGCGCCGGAAGAATATCTTGGCGAGATTATAGGAGATTTTACCGGACGCCGCGGGCGGATTCTTGGGACAGAGCAGAAGAGCGGCATCCAGGTAATCAGGGGAGTAGTTCCCCTGTCAGAAATTTTTGGTTATGCTACCGAGTTACGTTCCCATACCCAGGGACGCGGTGTTTATAACATGGAATTTTATCGTTACGAAGAAGTTCCAAAGAATATTGCTGAAAAAATTATATCTCAAAGTGTTGTTTATTAATTTTGGAGGTGCATTTAGTTGGCTAAGCAGAAGTTTGAGAGGACGAAACCGCACGTAAACGTAGGGACGATTGGTCACGTGGACCACGGCAAGACGACGTTAACGG
>SLQM01000142.1 GCA_007131435.1 Syntrophomonadaceae bacterium | reverse complement strand
ATTGTAATCCCGGTTTTTTAAAACACCGAAAAGCTCTTTCCGGAAATCACACAGCTATTGAATGGAAAGATGCGGAAACAGGATTTACAGATTTAAAAGGTCGCAAATATATTGACTGCCTGGGAGGTTATGGGGTATATAATCTCGGCCATCGTCATCCCCTGGTTGTAGAAACAGTATGCAACCAGCTGAAAAGACAGGCCCTGCACAGCCAGGAACTGCTCGATCCACTGCGGGCAATGCTGGCAAAGATATTAGCTATGATTACACCAGGGGACCTGCAATATTCTTTTTTTACAAATAGCGGCACTGAATCAATTGAAGGGGCACTAAAATTAGCCCGTATGTACACTGAAAGACCAGGGGTAATTGCAGCTGTGGGCGGTTATCACGGTAAGACGCTTGGTTCTCTTAGCGCAACTGGAAGAGCTGAAATTAAAAGGCCTTACATACCCCTTCTTCCTTATTTCCAACATGTGCCATTTGGTGATTCTGAAGTATTAGAAAAAGTAGTAGCCAGCTCATTTGCTGCCGGATTGGAAATCGGGGCCGTTATTTTAGAACCTATACAGGGTGAAGGTGGAGTAGTTGTACCGCCTGATAATTATTTTTCACAGGTTCGTGACATCTGCAGCGAATTTGGTATATTATTAATTATCGACGAAGTACAGACTGGAATGGGTAGAACAGGCAAGCTTTTTGCTATAGAACATTTTGGGATAACACCCGATATTATTTGCATCGGAAAAGCATTTGGAGGAGGGGTTATGCCAATAGGCGCTTTTACTTCAACACCCAGGATTTGGCATAAGATGACCATTAATCCTTTTCTTCATTCATCAACATTTGGCGGTAACCCTCTCGCCTGCTCAGCAGCTATAGCAGCGATTCGCGTAATTTTCGATGAAGGGCTGGTTGAACAGGCAGTTGAAAAGGGTAACTATATTCTTCCGAAATTGCAGAGGATAGCCAGGAAATATCCGGTACTAAAGGAAGCCAGGGGTAAGGGGCTGTTGATCGGCCTGGAATTTACTGATGACCAGGCCGGTAATCTTGTCTCCCGCGGCCTTTTTGAAAATGGTATACTTGTTGCGGGAACACTAAATAATTCTGCAACAATCAGGATCGAACCTCCCCTGACTATCAGAATTGAAGAAATTGACTATGTGCTAGAAGTGCTGGAAAAAACCATCAAGCAGGTTTCGGAAAACTAATTTATCGAAAGGAGTGGATTGTACTTGAAAGCGCTGTTTTTCCACGCAGAAAAATGTATTGGCTGTAAGTTGTGCCACCTGGCCTGTACGGCCCAAAACGAGGGCGAATTTAATCCCCGCCTTGCTCGTTTGAAAATCACATCCCATTACAACCGTGAAGGACTGGTTGTAAAAGGTCAGACCTGTGATTTATGCCTGAGCTGTGTTGAAGCCTGTCCGGTGGATGCAATTGTCGAGAAGAATGGGAGGCTGTCGTTTGTTGAAGAGCTGTGCACTGATTGTGCTCTCTGCGTTGACATCTGCCCGAACGATGTAATTGTCAAAAAAGAAAAAGGTATCGGGGTATGTGTCCAGTGCCGTAGTTGCACAAACTGGTGCCCGACGGAAGCGCTGACTTTTGAGGAGGTGAGCAAATAATGGCATATACAGGTAAAGTGTTAAGGGTAAATTTAAGCACAGGAAAAGCAGAGACAGAGGCCCTCAATGATAAATGGGCTAAAGAATACTTAGGTGGAAAAGGTTTGAGTATTAAGTACTTGTATGAAGAGCTGGAACCGGGCATCGATCCTCTTTCCGAAAAGAATAAATTAGTTTTAATGACCGGCCCCATTACCGGGACTATTGTCCCAAACTCGGGGAAACTGGCAGTTGCTGCTAAGTCACCAGCTACCGGAACCATCCTGGACTGTTCAATTGGAGGCCATTTTGCACCGCAATTGAAATATGCCGGGTATGATGCAGTAATTATTGAAGGCAAATCAAATATCCCTGTTTACCTGTTTATCGATGATGACCGGGTAGAGCTGCGCAGTGCCGCTGACATGTGGGGCAAGGGGGCCCATGAAACAGAACACATGATCAGCGATCGGCTGGGTGAAGTAGTTACCATGGCTATAGGACAGGCCGGTGAAAACCTGCTGCCAATGTCCTGTATAAGCACAGAACTTTACCGTCAGGCCGGCCGTGGCGGCATAGGTGCAGTAATGGGCAGTAAAAATCTGAAAGCTGTGTCTGTAAGAGGCAGCAAAGGCTTAAAAGCCCCAGATATTCGCAAGCTTTCGGCAGCCCTGAACAAGATCAAAAAAGAAGATACCCTGACAGAAGACAACATGTGGGCCTATAGCGATGGAACGCCAATGATTGTCGATCTTAGCCAGCAAACAGGCATACTGCCAACCCGAAATTTCCAGGAGGGAACTTTTGACGAGTTTGAAAAAGTAAACTCTGAAGCCGTAAAAGCAGTCACCAAGGCCAAGAAAGCCTGTTTCGCCTGTCCCCTGGCCTGTGGCAAATATGTAGAAACAGGCACCACCAGGGTTGAAGGCCCTGAATATGAAACAATCGCACTCTGCAGCTCAAACTGCGGGATCAGCGACCTGGAGGCAGTTTTGGAGTTTAACCGGCTTTGCGACGATTACTGCCTGGACACAATATCAGCAGGCAATACTATCGCCTTCGCCATGGAAATGACGGAAAAAGGTATCCATGATTTTGGAATTCGTTTCGGAGACGTAGAAAAATTCCTGCAGATGCCTGAATTAATGTCTAATAAGGAAGGCGTGGGAGCAGATCTATCGCAAGGAGTTAGCTACCTTGCCGATAAGTACGGCGGTAAAGAATTTGCCATGCAGGTTAAAAAACTTGAAATACCAGGGTATGAAGCCCGTGGCTCATGGTCTATGGGCCTTGCTTACGGCACTGCTGACCGCGGGGCCTGCCACTTAAGAGCATGGCCGGCTGCTGTTGAAGCTTTCGGCGATATTGACCCCTTCACCATCGAAGGAAAAGCCGAACTGGTTATTGACATGCAGAACGATAACTCAGTAAAATTCTCAGCCATCTTTTGCGATTTCTGGGCTTTGAGTACTGAGAGAATGGCAGAAATTCTAAGCCTCATCCTGGAGCGGGAGGTCACCGCAGAAGAGTTAACAACTATTGGTGATCGCGTTTACTGCCTGGCACGTTTATTCAACGAACGTGAAGGATTCACCCGTAAAGATGATGGTCTTCCCGAGCGTATTCACAAAGATGAATTGACAACCGGCGCTACCAAGGGCAAACTATTACCTAAGGATGAATACGATAAGATGCTCTCCGAGTATTATAAAATCCGAGGCTGGGATGAAGATGGCAAGGTAACAGCTGACAAGAAAGCCGCTCTGAATCTTTAAGGGGCAAATAACTGTTAAACCAAAATAGTTTATCTGATAGGAGGCAGGATTATTGACAGTGAAGCTGCAGTTGAAAGGTCCGCTAAAGAAATATGCAAACAATAAAGATCTTGTTGAGGTAAAACTTGAAGCCACACCCTGTACCCTGGCGGAACTGCTGCAGCAGTTCAATATTCCTGCCTCAGCTATTTCTTTCATAACCGTTAATGAGCAAAAAAAGGGGCTTGATGCTGCCCTGAACGGGGGTGAAGCCATCGTCATGTACCCACGCGTAGCCGGGGGATAGACGTCTAAATAAATCTTTAAAGCAACACACATCTAAGGAGGATCCACCATATGGACGAAAACAGCATCATTCAGGTATTTTCGACTGCAAACTGGATTTTGGTTTTCCTCGGTATTTACATGGTTGTCATCATAGCGCTGGGTATTTTTTATAGTAAGAACGTTGAGGAATGTGATGACCTTTGTGTTGCCGGTCGCAAGTTAAGTTTTGTATTTATGGTTCCTTCCGTAATAGCCACCTGGATTTGCGCCGGAGCCATGATGGGCGCAGCAGGTTATGCCCTTCTATATGGAATGCAGGGAATCATTTTTGACCCCTGGGCTCCAGCTTTGTGCATGGTCCTGATCGGAATATTTTTTGCCTACCGGATGCGCAGGGCTAAGTATACCACGGTAACTGACTTTTTCAACAATCGCTATAATAAATTAAGCGGCACTCTCTATACTATAATCCAGATCCTTTCCGCGGTAGCCTGGCTCGGGGGACAGCTTGTTGCCCTGGGGATTATTGTTTACCTGACTACCGGTTTCAGCATGGGAACTGCAGTGGTATTAGCTACTATAGTTATCATCATAGTTACAGCCTTTGGGGGGCTATGGGCACTCTCGAGGGTTGATACTATTGGATTTATTTTGATCATTATTGGATTGCTTATCCTCTTACCCGCTGCTCTAGGCCAGGTTGGCGGACTGGGGGAACTAATCGCCACAGGGGAAAACTGGGCAGAATTACCTACCTGGTCAATGAGAATTGAAGCAGAGGAAGATGGAGGATACCTTTGGTACACTGGCATCCTGGCTGTATTACTTTACATATCAGCCTGGGCTTCCCTGTCCCTGGGTGACGTGCCAAGCCAGGTGCTAATGCAAAGAGCTCTAGCGGCAAAAGATGAGAAAACTGCCGTAGCCGGTTTTCTTACCAGCGGAGTGCTTTACCTGGTTATTGGTATGATCCCGGTTTTGATCGGTATTGCCGTCTTCACCAGTGGAGCCATGGACATGGTTGTTAATATTGAAGAACAGGCTGAAAATGTTTTACCCTGGGCTGCTTATAATTACTTAGCCCCCTGGGCCAGCATTCTTTTCATTGTAACCCTGGCAGCAGCCATTGTCAGCACTTCAGGAAATACTGCCCTCGTGGTTTCCACAATGATCGGCCATAACTTCTACCGTATGATCAGGCCAGAAGCTAACAACAAACAGGTTTTATGGGTGGTAAGATTATGCGTGCCGGTAGTAAGCCTGCTGGCCATGTCAATTGCTCTCTATTTTGAGACAGTTTACCGGTTGATTATACTCTCGGGTGGTGTTCAGCTGGCAACCATAGCAGCAGCTTATATTATTGGCTCCTTCTGGAAGAAAGCAAACTCTACAGGGGCAATAGCTTCTTTCTTCACCGGTTTTGTCTCCTGGGTCATAATATTTGCCTTCTGGGCCATGCCGGCAACAGATTTCTTTGAAGAAGATGCCATTTTCATCGCCCTGATTCCGGCAGCAGTAATCAGCTTCTTAACGATGTTCATCGTTTCAGCTTTAACCCAGAAATCTGATCCTCCCAAGCCAATTAGGGCTGCTGATGGAAAAGACATGACAGATGATCCGAGATTTTTCTGGTCCAAGGGAGCTTAATATATACTATTCTCCCTGGCAAGTAAACTTCCTAAAAACTAAGGGATACCCGAACTTCTGGGTATCCCTTTTCATTCTTAAAATGTTTAACCTGCAAATTTTTTATAAATAATCCATTTAGGCTAAGGCTATTTTCCTGACTGCAATTCCATCGGCTTGTTGCAGCAAACCAGCGTTCCAACGCCTTCTTCCACTACTTTTACAACATTGGTGCAAACCTGGCATTTATAAACCTGTTCTTTCTTCGTAGCCACTTTATTGCCTCCCGTAAATTAATTATTTTTAACAGCAACCGCCCTCACAGCTGCAACCACCATCTGGGCGCGGTTCAGTAATCGAGAATCCCCCGCGGGGCCCTTCATGGTAATCAACTGCCTTTCCTTCAATAAATCCAGAAATATTCTGGTCGTAGACCAGCTTAATATCGCCGCTTTCTTGGACAATATCTTTGTTTTCCTGAACCGACTCATCCAGAGTCAGGCCGTACCTTGGACCACCTCAGCCAACACCACTTACGTAAATACGGATATAGGCTTCGGGCTTTCCTTCTTCAGTTAAATACTCTTTGAACTTGTTCTTTGCCGCATCAGTTAAACTGACCATCTCTGCTATTCAACCTCCCACAAAAATATCTTAAAAGAGAACCCTCACTATTTTTGCCGCTTCTTCACTGGCTATGCTGTAATATACTTCTGTACCTTTTCGCTCAAACTTAATGATACCCATATCCCGTAATCTTCCAAGGTGTTGGGATACTGTAGATTGTGACAATTGCAGGCAATTCTGCATGGAAGAAACATTGCATGATTCCCTGTTCATCAGTTCCCTGACAATACATAGCCTTACAGGATTAGAAAGCGCTTTAAGCAAAGCCGCTTTTTCTTTAATTAAATCCATTTCACTGGCAATATCCATAAAAGGTTCTCCTTCCTGACAATCATTATATCATAATATTATAATTATGCAACTATACATTATTCCTGATCGATCCTGAATTTCCAGGCACAAAAGCTATCTTCCGGGTGTTCATCCGGTGGACAGTAAATGCAGGTTGCCTTTATTCGCGAATCTATTGTTTTTGCAAACCCATCATATTCAACTATCCCAACAGTCCTGCAGGGGAACTCAGGCATTCCCTTCCTTTTCCTGGCCGACTGCACCCGGCAGTCTTTCATCTTAAAAATAAGGGTGTTCCTATCTTGCTCTATTATTTCCTGGGTATTGACCAGGCTGTAAAGCCTGTATTGAAGTGCTTCTTTAAGAGCTTCCAATCCTCCACCTTCTTTTATGCCCCGGAAATCCATAATTCTCTTCGCTTCAAGGACAGTAAATTTTTCCCAGGCACCCATATCAAGTTTTATTGCTTCGCCCATTCCATGTGCCTGCTCAACCTGTTGAAACCATAGTCCGTCATGGGCCAACCAACGCTTGGCAAAATCTTTAAGCAAATACTCGAGCTCTCGCCTGCTAAGTTTCTTTAAATCCATACACCTCACCTCACCCTTATTTTCCTGTTTGTAGCTTTAGAATACAGCCTTCCAGGCCTTCTAATACAAAAGGATTAGTGATTGCCGGTTTTAAATCTCGGTCATACAAGGTTGATATTAATACCCTGCCAACAGCATTTCTTCCCGGCATATATATTTCCTGCCTGCGCAGCGAAAAATTAAGGCAAATCAATAATTTTTGGTCACCGGTTTCACGCAGGTAGTAGTAACAGTGCCTACCTGAAGCCTTATCAATCAGGCTTTTATATTCGCCTTCCAGCAGTGCAGGGAGTCCTTTACGCATCCAAATCAGCTTTTTGGTAAATGAAAGTAAGGATTGCAGATCGCTTTCCATTTCCCGTACATTGTAGCTCTTGATATCAGGGCCGACAGGAAGCCAGGGTTCTGATTTAGAAAAGCCGGCATATTTACCACCGTTCCACTGCATTGGAGTCCGGCACCCGTCCCTGCCTTTGTGCAGCGGATACCATTTCAGGCCGACTGGATCTCTCAGCTCTTCCCGTGAAAGTTTAGCTTCTTTCATCGCAATTTCTTCACCGTAATAGATAAATGGTGTACCTCTCAGAGTCAGTAACATCAGCATTAACAAACGGGCACGTTTATCACCCCGCTTATTATTATAACGGCTTACTGCTCGCATAATATCATGGTTACTCAAAGCATTGGCAGGCCAAGATCCTGAGGGCAGCGCTTTTTCCCAGCGCTCAATGCAACGTCTGAAAGCTGCAGCCTTCCAGCGCAGGTGCAGTATTTCAAAATAAAAGTTCATGTGCAGTTCATCATTGCTGCTGCCATAATATGAGGCTATTAATTCAGCGTTGTCACCCATGATTTCCCCAACACTGGTTGTTCCCGGGTATTCGTTGAAAATACTTCGAAAGCCTTTTAAGATTTCATGTGTTTCAGGCTGATGCTGGTTATATTTGCCAATTTGCATGGTGGGCAGCGCAAACAGTTTCATCAAACCGGCCAAAAAAGTCCGGTCAAGTAAAACCTTTACAAGTGAATCTTTCCAACCGGTAAAAAATAGAGGATTATTGCGCATGATAGGATCTTTTGAATAGTGATGCGCCACATCCAGGCGAAAACCGTCAACCCCAAAGTCAAGCCAATAACGTATTACATCGCCAACGGCTTCCCTTACTTCAGGGTTTGACCAGTTTAAATCGGGCTGTTCGCTTAAAAATGAGTGTAGGTAATACTGTTCTGTCTTTTCATCCCAGGTCCAGGCAGGTCCAAAAAAATGGTTACGCCAGTTATTTGGAGGCCTATTCTTTTTGCCCTGTCCATCTTTCCAGATATACCAGCCTCGCTTAGGGCTGAAGCGTGATGACCGAGACTCTAAAAACCAGGGATGAAGGTGTGAGGTGTGATTAACGACCAGGTCAACTATAACTTTAATATTTCTTTTGTGTGCCTCTTCTAAAAGCTGCATAAAATCAGAAAATTTTCCATAACGGGGATCTATTTCACGGTAGTTAGAAATATCATAGCCATAATCATAATCCGGGCTTTCAAAAAAAGGGCTGAACCAAATTGCATCTATCCCCAGGGAATCGTGGTTCCCGTTATTTAGATAGTCGAGTTTGGAAATAATACCCTGCAGATCGCCGATTCCATCGTTGTTGCTGTCCATGAAACTTCTCGGGTAAACCTGGTAAAAAACCGCTTTTTTCCACCAATCATTATTTGCCTTTACCGATCTGTTGTTTGAATTAAAAATATTAAATCACCCTTTTTAAAACATCTCATCATCCTACATTTTCCTCAGTAGGTATGGGCTCAAGAGATTTCCAATCTTTCTTCCGGTAACGTATGTAAAGCAATAAAGAGCTGAAAGCATATTGAAGGGCTGTAACCCACCAAATATAGTAAATTTCAAACTGCCATACATATACCACCATGTAAATCAGCGGCAGCCTGACGAAAAGGTTACTGTACAAGCCTATTCTGAAAGGCCCTTTTGTATCTCCCGTCCCTTTTAAGGCACCGGAAAAAACCATAGTTAGAGCTATGAAGGGCTGTTCGGCGGCGGCAATCTGCAGGCAAAGCACCCCGAGGCGCAGTACTTCCGGATCAGGTGGATCAAACAGGCTCATCACCGCATAGGGGAAAAATAAAAAGATTGTACCAATTGATGTCATCAGGGCAACACCAAGGGCTACCGCCCAGTAACCTGTTTCCCGGGCCTGCTTGATAAAGCCTGCGCCAAGCCTTTGACCCACTAAGGTTGTCGCAGCTATGGCCAGGGCATGCCCAGGCATAAAGGAAAAAGATTCAGCAGCAATCGCTGCCGCATTGGCGGCAAAAGCCACCGGCCCCAGGGCAGTAATCCAGGCAGCGGTAATCATCCTGCTTCCGCTGTGAGTCAGCTCTTCTGCCCCGGCCGGAATGCTAAGTTTCAATACTTTCCTGATCACAGCTTTATGCAGTGGGAACATGTCCCGTATTGAAAAAGGCAATACATTTTTTTGGAAGAAAAGATAGCCAAGTGATAAAACCAGGGCGATCAGCTGGGCAGAACCTGTTGCCAGCGCTGCACCTACTACGCCGAGCTGTGGAAAGCCGTAATGGCCAAAAATTAAAAGATAATCGCCTATTACATTATAGGTGTTGGCTATTAAAGCAATAATCATGGGAACGCGGGTATTTCCTGTTCCCCTGATGATTCCACTGGCCGTAACCAGGGGTAGCAGGGCAAAACCCCCGCTAATCAAAGCATAGTAATAGTAATCCTGCGTGAGGGAAACAGTTTTAGCATCGCTAATAATCCAATCAAATAGTGAATCGGCAAATAAAAGCGAGACTGCAGTAAACACTATGGTTATTAAAAAGCTAATCGCTAATGCCTGTCCCCCGGTGTGGGCTGCGGACTTCATATCACCGGCCCCTGTATACCTGGCAACCAGCGAGTTTGCCCCGATGCCCAGGGCGCCAAGAATCATTAATGAATTAAAAAGGACCAGTGCGCCAAATTCAACTGCAGTAGCTTCATGCGCCCCGAGACGCATGACCATAGCTGTATCAAAGATCCAGACAAAAGTATGAAGCCCCATTTCTATAACAACGGGCCAGGCCAAAATAATAATACTGCGTACCGGCCTGTACTCACTTTCAGCCGCTACAGCTATGGTTGAATGTAAATGTTTCTTTCTATTCCTGAGCATAGTTGCACATTTCCATTTATTATAATTCCATTTAACAGCTGTACATATCAGGCGAGAAGGAAACCGGGAAATCCTTCTCGCATCTTATTATATATTTGGCGGGAGTAGATGGGAATCGAACCCACCGCAGCGGGCTGCCCTGCCACTGGATTTGAAGTCCAAAAGCGCCACCGGTTAACATGTTCCCATTTACAATCCGATCAACCATTATATTATACATCTTTATTCTTATTTCTGGTAGCAGTATCTTGTTGCTTGGTGATGATGGAGTGCAATACATTCTAAACTTTAACTTTTATTTCAATATATCTACGATGGTTTTGTTAACAAAAAATACCCGATAGATGTTAACTCAGTGTGAAAATTTTGTTGATTGCAAAAAAACAATATCTATGTTATCTTTATGTTAACCTAATAAGGACACATTGGGTAATAAATATATAAAGGGCGACTTGTTAGATATTTTAACAGTCTGCAATTTTTCTGGCAATTAAAGATGATAACGCAGATAATTTTTCTGCGCAATCATAAATTGGTTCCAGCAATTTAATCCAGGGCCATTGGAGGGAGTAGGTTAAAATGAAAAGTTATTGGAAAGTTGGGCTTAGTTGTTTTTTGTTGGTTTTTTTGCTGGTACTGGTTTTCACTCCAACAACATTTGCAAATACTACTGAATTTACAGCGGATTCGGGGGTGTATGGCTTAATCGGCGGCTCAATCAATGATCACTCCCAGGCACTATACCTTTGGGAACACAACAGTTACTTATATGTGGCAATTGCGACTGCTTTTCAACAGCAACATATTCTATATTCACTTACAATTAACAATGTACCTGTATCAGAAACTTACTGGCTGCCTGTGGGGGCTAATCTTAAGGTCCGGGATACCGCAGCACCTCCTGAATTAATCCTTGATGAGGAGCCAGATGGTAAAGCCAATGCCAATTACTACTGGCTGGTGGGTAAAGTAAATATCGCTATGCCTGTATCAAGTATAGTGGTCAATTTAAGCAGCCCCGGCGGGTTCGAATTGGATAATGTCACATACATGGTGCGGGGCGCTTTAAATGTCTTTCACCAGTACCCCCCTGATGCAGCTTTCCAGGATTTTGACCAGTCAGAAGCCAGCAATACTATCGGGGGTATAGCTGCCGGTATGTATCAGGTTGAACCGGAGGACCCGCCGAAAGCAGGATATGAATATGCAAGTGTAACTGTAAGAATCGATGGGATTGAACTGCTATCAGTTAATGCAGGAGCTACCAGTAGTGAGACCTTTGCGCACGGTACAGTTGATATTAATTCTTCAGGGGTTGTTACTGTTGCCCTGGAATCAACATCCAATAAGATCATCGACATCAATTATCTCTATGTTAAAACTTACATAGTAACATATAACGCCAACACCGGAACCGGGACGCTGGTTGACCCTGACAGTCCTTACAACTTCAACGCCACCGTTACCGTGCTCGACCCCGAAGACGATGGTAACATATCTAAGACAGGAT
>SLQM01000026.1 GCA_007131435.1 Syntrophomonadaceae bacterium | reverse complement strand
TTTTTTAAACTTTTCACTGAAATTATCAAGTTTGTTTTTTACAAGATGCTTTTCATCTCTGATATTCGGGTTTCTTTTGCCGGCAAAATCAACTATTCCGAACATAGAGTGGTAGATGGCACAGAAAAGGCTGTAAAAGATATGCTGTTGCCGGTAAATTGTAGCTTTTAAATCAGCTGGCGGGTAAATTGAAACAATTAAATTCATGGCCTCCTGCACTTTTTCCTGGGAGGAGGTTAGATCTACCTCTTCATTATTATATTTTTTATAATAGTTCGAAATCAGTTTTTTAGGTTCAATTCCGCCTACGGCAACAACGAGTAAATCAGAAGCCAATTCAGCTTCTGCCATTCTGGCCACGTTCTGCTTGGTCAACATGCCCGATTCTTCCCAGTAACTTACATAGCTGTAGCCAATCTTGTAACTGACCTGTTTGAAAAGGCCTGCAAATTCAGCGTTCCGCATTTCCTGGGCATTAAGCCTCACCGTGTAAGTGTTTAAGCGGGCAAATATATCGAGTGTCTCTTCGTAGCTCAAGTCGTAAAGCAAATCGACCCCGATTGAATAATTTAAGATGTCAGATTGATTTTCCCGGGGAAGATTCGAAAACAACATTCCGCCATACTGCTTGTTATGAGATTCATATATGGCAAATTGATCGCTGCAGTATTCAATGATTGACCTCAGCCTCTGCTGCCCGTCGATAATAATTTTGTTTCTTGAGTCCCTGAGGTTCTGGGTCATCAATATTTTGGGCATCGGTTTTCCCGTTATAACGGTGTCAATCAAGTAAGATTTTGCATGTTTCGACCATACATTTCTCCTTTGAAAATCCGGGCTGATAATCAGGAAACCGCTTTTATGCCACTCCAGGAATTCACTTATATTATATACTCGTGTATTAAAGATTTGCATCATCAAACCTCCTTGCGATACATTATACCATGATTACTGCGCTTAAAATTTTGCATCTTATATGCCAGGCCCCGTTAAACAGGCTCGGGAATTGGAAGCAGCCGTGAGGATAAAACCTTATTACTCTTACATTTCAGATACCAGGGTATCAGGTTTCAGGTTTACAACGGGGCGAACCCCACCTGATTCATTGTAAGTAAAGATGCCTCCAAAGTCTCCACTGGTCAGGAAGATACGTATACGTCCGCCAGAGTATGTGTGTGGAGAACGCGACCAATACCAGTGTGCTTCCCCGCCAAGGTCAGCGCTCCGTTTTGCACTGCCTGTATTTTGGAAGTAAGGATAAGGCGAACCAATTTGATATGTCCTGTAGTGATTAATATCGCCCAACTCAGTTGTAGAAGGTATAAAAAGATGATCGTTTGTCGTATAGAGATTGCCGCTTTGCCATACAACGTTCGGGACGGGGGTTAGAATCACAGAATTTCTGAAGTCTTCGGAAAAGGCACGATAAAAACCCTCACCGCTGTGGATGCCGCCTGAGTTCAGCCAGGGGCGAAGGCCGCGGGTCGCATTGGCGGTACCGCTATCCCCCCAGTGGTTGCTGCCAACCCTATCCCCCCATTGGTTGCTGCCGTACTCCATATCCCGGTTGGTGCTGTTATCCAAAACATATTTCCCGATCAGCTCTTCGGAAAGCAATGTGACATGCCGCTCCATCCCATCGTAATGGTTTTTAGCCACCACTATCCAGGTGACCGGTTTCTTAACATTGTTCTCCTCAAGGGCATAGTCCGGTCCGGTGCGAAATTCCCATTGCCAACTTTGATCAGCCACCCGGGCTCCGATGGGCAGATCTCCAATCGGTATAGTGCCATTCTTGTAGTCGATTATATAGTCGACATCAAGATCGGATCCAAAAAGCCATGCAGCATCATCCCTGCCGGTCAATAAATTGAGGGCAGCGAAAATAATAAGGCCACAAAGCAGGATGATCCCGATATATTTAAATTCCTGTAAAAACCAGGATTTCTTTTCCGGCCCGTGTGAAACTTCAGCATGCTCGACTGTTCCCAAAGTTTCAAGGTCCATTTTACAGCTTTTACACACCTGATCTGTGGTCTTTGTAAGTTCATTGCAATATAAACATGCCTGTACTTCTTCATCATCAGTAATTTGTTTTTTTACCTCAGGCACAGGTTCACTTGCCTGTTCAGTTGGTTTTCCTGTCACAGGTGGCTGACCACTCAATAAAAATTCCTGAAACTCTTTTATACTTTGATGCCGGTTCTCGCCTTTTACCGCTAGCGCCTTAAGTAAATTTTTCTCTGCGGTAGCTTCAATATCCAGACCAAACTGTGAAGGAGGCTTCAAGGTATCTTCAGCCATTCGATCCAGGGCATCAAGCGGTATTTCTCCTGTAATACAGCGATACATGGTAGCAGCAACTGAGTAAACATCGGTCCAGGGCCCCTGTTTTCCGCGTGAACGATATTGTTCTTCCGGCGCGTAACCGGCTTTCAAGATAACCGAGAACCCCCTGCTCCTCTCACGCATCTCCTGGCGGGCAGCACCAAAATCTATCAATACTATCCGCCCTTTATTGTCAATATAGATATTGTCGGGGCTGATGTCACGGTGCATAATTCCTGCTTCATGCACTTCTTTTAAGGCATCCATGACAGGCATAATGATCGATATTGTTTTTTCAATATTAATTTTTCCGCCTTCTTTGGCCAGGTATGATTCCAGCGTTAAACCTTCAAGATAGCTCATAACCATGTAAGCCGTGCCATTTTCTTTAAAAAAATCACGCACCGTGACTATATTTGGGTGGCTTTCAAAGCGGGCCAGGGTTTTGGCTTCCTTCAGGAAACTATCAACTCCTGATTCAAACTGTTCTTCACCAGCGCCGGTGTAAGTAGAAACAGTGCTTTTGCCAGGCAGCCTGGAGACCAGGCCCTGGGGAAAAAATTCTTTAACAGCAATGCGGATGTCCAGGTTTATATCCCAGGCAAGGTAGGTTATTCCAAA
>SLQM01000159.1 GCA_007131435.1 Syntrophomonadaceae bacterium | reverse complement strand
ATAATGGTTCCTGCAGGATCTTTTGCACGAAAAATACTGCTGCCTGCTACCAGTATGTCTGCACCCGCTTCCACTAGCTGTCCGGCATTGTCAGGCCCAATGCCACCATCAACTTCTATAAGGGCTTTGGAGTTTTTTGTTGATATAATATTTTTAAGCCTTTTAATTCGTTCAATTGTATTATCAATGAATTTTTGTCCACCAAAACCCGGGTTAACACTCATAAGCAGGAAGAAGTCAGCGGCATTTACTATATCCGACAATAATTCCACAGGATTGTGAGGGTTTAAAACTACTCCTGCTTTTATGCCTTTGTTTTTAATAGCAGAAACAGTTCTGTGAAGATGCGGGCATGTTTCATAGTGAACAGATAGGTAGTCAGCACCGGCTTCAATAAAATCATCAATATACCTGTCAGGGTCAGCAATCATGAGATGTATATCAAGGGGTTTCTTTGCGATTTTTTTTATTTGCCTTATTATATCAAACCCAAAGGTGATATTTGGTACAAATCTGCCATCCATTATATCCAGATGAAATAAGTCGGCCTGGCTTTGGTTTACCATTTCAATATCATCTTCGAGCCTTAAAAAATTAGCCGCTAGAATCGATGGTGCTACAAATGTTTTCACAAATAAATAAAATTATTAAATGATTAAACTACATATATATCTATACCTAATAAAGTGCAAGCGATTACTGATTAAGCGCCCGGCAAAATCCAGACATTTCGAACATACCGACTGATTAACGACTGCAGTGTCACCAATAACCGATTACTGATTACTGATTAACAATTACTTCCTCTCCGGTCTGGGCAAAAGAGCTTTCCTTGACAATTTAAGTTTACCTGTTTTTTTATCTACGTCCAGCAGTTTTACTTCAATTTCATCACCTTCTTTAAAGCCACTATCTTCGACCTTTTCAAGTCTTCTCCATTCAATTTCAGATATATGCAGCAATCCTTCTTTTCCTGGCAGAATTTCAACAAACATACCAAAGGCTACAATACTTTTTATCGTACCTTTATATATTTCGCCTATTTCAGGAACAGTAGTTATTCCCTTAATTTTTTCCACAACCCAGTCAATAGAGTCTTTATTTTCAGAAACGATATCAACAACACCATACTCACCAACTTCTTCTATTACGATAGTGCTTCCACTTTCTTTCTGCATTTCCTGGATTACTTTTCCGCCTGGGCCAATAATAGCGCCTATAAATTCTTTAGGAACAGTAAGCTTAACTATTCTGGGCACAAAAGGTTTTAAATCTTCACGTGGCACTGATAGAGTTTTAGACATTTCCTCCAGGATATGCAATCTACCCTCTTTTGCTTGTTCCAGGGCTTTTTCCATCAGTTCATACTTCAATCCTTCGATTTTTATGTCCATCTGGCAGGCTGTTATTCCATCTGCGGTACCTGTAACTTTAAAGTCCATATCACCCAGGGCGTCTTCATCTCCCAGTATATCCGACAATATTGCATGTTTTCCGGTTTCAGGATCAGCAATAAGCCCCATAGCAATACCTGAAACGGGTTTAGTTATTTTGACACCGGCATCCATAAGAGCCAAAGTGCCGGCACAAACAGTTGCCATCGATGATGATCCGTTGGATTCCAAGATATCTGAAACCACTCTAATGGTGTAAGGATTTTCCTGCTCATCAGGCATAACTGGCTTCAATGCTCTTAGTGCAAGGTTTCCATGGCCTATTTCCCTGCGGCTAGTAAATCGCATCATCTTTACTTCACCTGTAGAGAAAGGTGGAAAGTTATAATGTAGCATAAATTTAGTTGTACCCTCAACTACTGCACCATCTACAATTTGTTCATCAAGCTTGGTGCCTAAGGTAACCGTAGTCAACGACTGAGTTTCTCCCCTGGTAAATATAGCTGAACCGTGAGCGGCAGGCAGAAAGTTTACTTCCGACCATATTGGCCTTATTTTATCAGGCTTGCGGCCATCAAGACGAATATTGTCGTTTAGTACAAATGCCCTTATAGCTTCTTTTTGAAGGTTATTAAAATACTTTTCTATCAAATCTTGTTTTTCCAATAGCTCTTCTTCGGTAAATGTTTCAATGAAACTTTCCCGGATTTCCTTAAAAGCATTTTTTCTTTCATGCTTATCTTCTATAGCTTGACTGGCTATTGAAAAGATCTTTTCATATAGTTCTTTTCTCATTAGCTTTTCAAGGTCAACATCCTCTTCCAATGGTGGATACTCTCTTTTAGTTTTGGATTTTTCAACCTTTGAAGCAAGATCTAATTGTGCCTGACATTGCAATTTAATGGCTTCGTGTCCATACCTGATAGCTTCCAGAAGTTCTTTTTCCGCTACTTCTTTCATTTCTCCCTCAACCATTACAATATTTTCTAATGTACCGGCAACTATGATGTCTATATCAGCTTCAGATATTTGTGATATTGAAGGGTTTATTATGAAATCATTATTGACCCGAGCAACTCTTGCTTCAGAAATAGGCCCATTAAAAGGAATATCTGAGACTGCAAGAGCAGCTGATGCCGCTAAACCCGCGTAGGCATCAGGTAAAGTGTTTTTATCAGCTGATATTAAAGATATGAGAACCTGTGTATCTGCGCGATAGTAATCGGGAAACATTGGACGCAGTGCCCTGTCTACCAACCGTGATGTTAAAATTTCATGCTCACTGGGGCGCGCTTCTCGTTTGAAAAAGCCCCCGGGAAAACGTCCTGCAGAAGCATATTTTTCCTGGTAGTCTACCGATAAAGGTAAAAAGTTTTTATTTTCGGAAACTTCCTTTTTTGCAACTACAGTAGCCAGAAGCATTGTATTGCCAATTGTAAGTAAAACCGCACCATCAGCTTGTCTGGCAAGTTTACCTGTTGATAATGTAATGACTCTGCCATCACCTAAATCAATTTTTGTTTCTATTTCTTGTTTATTCATATATTCTTTGGTTTGTT
>SLQM01000103.1 GCA_007131435.1 Syntrophomonadaceae bacterium | reverse complement strand
TCTGAAGGGCGATTTGGGCCGTTCTGTTATTACCAGACAACCGGTTCTGGAAGCAATCAATTCCAGGTTTCCTCATACATTATCCCTGGCTGTTTCCGCAATATTTGTTGCCATACTTATTTCCCTTCCTGCGGGTATACTTGCTGCTGCCAGGCAAAACTCAGCCGTGGATCGTGGTGTTATGTTTTTTGCACTGATTGGTGTTTCTATGCCCAGCTTTTGGGCCGGAATACTGCTTATTATTCTTTTTGCCGTAACCCTGGGATGGCTGCCCGGGGTAGGTTGGGTTTCTGTCTGGGAAGATCCAGCTGTTGGATGGCGCTACTTAATACTTCCATCATTAACCCTCGGTTTTATTCTCGCGGCATCTGCTGCCAGGATGACGCGCAGTTCTATGCTTGAAGTTATGCGCCAGGACTACATGCGCACAGCCAGGGCAAAGGGCCTAAGCGGCACGAAGGCTATTCTTGGTCATGGTTTAAAAAATGCATTTATACCTGTCATAACTATTATAGGTATTGAGTTTGGATGGCTTTTGGGAGGCACTACTGTTATTGAAACTCTTTTTGGCATTCCCGGAGTAGGTCGTTTAGTAGTCAGTTCAATTTCCAACCGCGATTATCCCATGATCCAGGGGGCAGTATTATATGTTGCCGTGGTTTATATGCTTGTTAATTTATTAGTTGATGTTATTGTGCTGTATTTAAATCCACGAATTCGTTCATAAGCAGGGAGGCTTAGATTGAATGCCTTTTCGTGAAGCATGGTTTATTCTAAAAGAAAACAAGCTGGCTCTTGTCGGTATGACAATTATCCTGATGATTATTACTGTGGCAATTTTTGCACCCTTCATCGCAACCATGGATCCCATGTCACTCCATGTAAGCGATCGCCTGCTTCCTCCCGGAGAGCAATATAGATTTGGAACCGATGATTTGGGACGTGATATTTTTAGCAGAGTAGTCTGGGGGACACGTGTTTCATTGACTGTATCTTTTTTTGTGGTCCTTGGCGCCGGTTTTGCCGGAATTATTATCGGCCTGTTGGCCGGTTACTGGGAACGGATATTCGGTTTTATATTAATGCGCTCAATGGACGGCCTGATGGCTTTCCCGGCCTTGCTTTTGGCACTTGCAATTATGGCTGTTCGTGGTACTACTTTGCCCAACATGATCCTGGCTATTGCCGTTGTATATATACCTACTTTTGCGCGCCTAACCAGGAACCAGGTGATGTCAATCAAAGAGAGAGAATATGTAGAAGCTGCAAGAGCAGGTGGGGGAGGTAGCATTTATATTATGCTGCGTCATATTTTACCTAACTGCATGGCTCCATTGATAGTTCAGGCTACCGTGGTATTTGGTTATGCTATTTTAACCGAAGCAGCTCTCAGCTTTCTTGGATTTGGGGTTGCCGGCCAGGCTTCATGGGGTGCTATATTAAGCGAAGGCCGCCGTTTCCTTTATGATGCGCCCTGGATTTCAGTCTTTCCAGGTCTGGCGATATCTTTTTTTGTGCTTGGTGTCAACCTTACGGGTGATGGTCTTCGTGATGTTTTTGATCCCTTGATGAAGTAACTCTTTTCCGGAGGTGAAAAAGTGGATACTCCAGGTCAAGATATTTTAGAGGTTAATAAACTGCATACAAATTTTCTCGGCCGACATGGGATTGTAAAGGCTGTGAATGGGGTATCCTTTTCACTGAAGGCAGGGGAGGTATTGGCAATTGTCGGCGAAAGTGGTTCCGGTAAGAGCGTAACCTGTCTTTCTGTGATGAGGCTGCACCAACCCCATACATCCCGAATAACTGGTGAAATTTATCTCGATGGTGAAAATATAATGGACAAGACTGAAAGGCAAATGCAGAAGATTAGGGGCAACAGGATCTCGATGATCTTTCAGGAGCCGATGACCTCTCTTAATCCTGTTTACACCATTGGCAGGCAGCTGATGGAACCGCTGCGTATGCACCGCAAGCTTTCCCGTCGCAAAGCATATGAAGAGAGCTTAGAAATACTAAAACAAGTAGGTATTTACCCTCCCAAGCAGCGTATGGCGGAATATCCTCACCAACTCTCGGGTGGAATGCGGCAAAGAATAATGATCGCCATGTCTTTATGCTGCAACCCGGAAGTTTTAATTGCCGATGAACCGACGACTGCTCTTGATGTAACAATACAGGCGCAAATAATGGATCTCATGAGGCAGCTGACAGATCAGTTTAATACCGCAATCATATTAATTACACATGACTTAGGCCTGGCAAGGGAACTGGCCCAAAGAGTGCTGGTAATGTATAACGGTGTAGTGGTTGAAGAAGGGGAGCTAAAAAAAATGTTCAGCGACCCCCTGCATCCATATACTGAAGGTTTGCTAAACTCAATACCCAGGCTTGATCAGAAGAAAAAAAGACTTTCTATTATTCCCGGTAATGTACCGGGGCCCTTTGTTGAACTGAAGGGGTGCCGTTTTCATCCCCGGTGCAGGTATTGTCAGCCCCTGTGTAGGGAAACAGAACCGGAACTTATTGAGATAGCAGAAGATAGAAGAGCAGCCTGCCATTTTCCACTTGGGCAAGGAGGCATAAATACTGCAGAGAAAGGGGTGAAGAGATGAACAGGCAGTTTAGCAGAGAAGACATCCTTATTTCTGTAAACGGTTTAAAGAAGCACTTTACTGTTGGTAGCAGTATGCTTAATAGACATCTTTTAAAAGCTGTAGATGGATTAGATTTTCATATTTACCGCGGAGAAACACTTGGCATAGTAGGAGAAAGCGGTTGCGGAAAAACCACTGCCGGAAGGACCATGATCAGGCTTGAAGAGCCAACAGAAGGAGAGGTTTACTTCGAGGGAGAAAATATTTATAAGCTTTCCTGGAACCGTATGAAAAAGCTTCGCCAGAAAATGCAGATCATATTTCAGGATCCTTTCAGTTCTCTTAATCCCCGTATGAAGGTA
>SLQM01000259.1 GCA_007131435.1 Syntrophomonadaceae bacterium | reverse complement strand
GGCTCCAGACAAGCTTGCCCCTGATGCTAGACCAGCTTTCTTCAGGCAGGGTAAAGGGGCTTACCCTTTCCCTGCTGGCAGAGAGAATGAGCACAGCCCCGGCCCGTATTTTGGGAATTGAAGGCGGGACACTGGAAGAGGGCAAACCGGCAGATATAACAATTATCGACCCGGAGAAAAGCCATACAGTAAACCCGGGCAACTGGTATTCCAAATCGCGGAATACCCCTTTTGCCGGGCGCCAGCTTAGGGGCGCCCCGGTCTGCACAATAGTTGACGGCCGGGTTGTAATGAAAGAAGGTGCAGTTTTTGAAGAAGGAAAGCGAGTCGGTTAAACATTATTCAACGGCAATAGTGGCAGCTAAGCAGGTAGTTAATGACCGCTATTGCAAGCTTGCCCTGGAAGCGACCCTGGTAGCCGCCAGGGCCAGGCCGGGGCAGTTTGTCATGTTATACCTGCCCAGCCAGTATGGGCCGATGCTGCCCAGGCCTTTTAGCATTTTTGCGGTTGAACGTGATAAAGGCTCCATAACGCTATTATTTGAAACCAGGGGCCGGGGAACTGCCCTGGCTGCCGGCCTGGATGCAGGTCAGGACTTAAAGCTGCTTGGCCCTTTAGGCAGCTATTTCCCGGAACCACAGCCGGGAGCCTTGCTCCTGGCAGGGGGGCTCGGAATAGCGCCCCTTGCTTTCCTTGCAAAAAGCACGACAGTGCCCATCACCTTAGTTTATGCAGTGCAAAAAGCCGATCACCTTGCCTGCCAGCCGGAAGATCTAAGCAGGCCTGGTTTAAAGCTATTACTGGCCACTGAAGATGGCAGCGCGGGCTTTAAAGGCAGTGCCATCAATCTTCTTTCCAACCAGCTTGAACAGGCTTCTGCCCTTTACAGCTGCGGGCCGCGAAAGATGCTGTCAAAGGCTGCTTCGGCGGCAGCGAAAGCTGGTGTTCAATGTTTCATTTCACTTGAAGAGAGAATGGCCTGCGGTGTTGGTGCATGCCTAGGCTGTGCGGTCAAAACAGGGCAGGGCTATAAGCGGGTATGTTCCGATGGCCCTGTATTTCAGGCGGGGGAGGTGATCCTGAATGGAAAAACCTGACCTGCGTGTTAATCTTGGCGGGCTTGTTCTTGAATCGCCAATCCTGGCAGCTTCCGGGCCATTTGGTTACGGTCACCAGTACAGGAAAATATTCGACTTTTCTCAGTTGGGGGCCTTTATTGTAAAGGGGGTTTCCAGTGAGCCGTGGGAGGGTAACCCAGCACCACGTCTTGCTGAAACTGCATCTGGGCTGCTCAATTCAGTGGGGTTGCAAAATCCGGGTTTAAAAAGCTTTCTCAGCAGCGACCTGCCGCTGCTGCGGGATTGCGGGACAAAGGTTATTGTTAATATCGTGGGGCGGACTGTAGAAGAATATGCTGCTGTCGCTTCAGGCCTTGACGGGGCAGATGGGATTGACGGGTTGGAGGTGAATATATCCTGTCCCAACCTGAAAGCCGGGGGAATGGCCTTCGGCACCGACCCGGATGCCACTTCAAAGGTGGTTGGCGCTGTGCGGAAGGAAACATCCATGCCCCTTTTAGTCAAACTTTCACCGAATGTTACAGATATTAAGACTATCGCCCTGGCTGCCGAAGATGCAGGGGCAGATGCACTTTCCCTGATCAACACCCTGTCGGGAATGACCATCGATATTGATAGCGGCAGGCCATTTCTTGGCAACATCTTTGGCGGTCTCTCCGGCCCGGCTATTTTGCCTATCGCCCTGAAGATGGTCTGGCAGGCATCTGAAGCGGTAAGAATTCCCCTGCTGGGCATGGGCGGTATTACCACCTCTGCTGATGTGGTCCGGTTTATGCTGGCCGGGGCCGGGGCAGTTGCCGTCGGAACGGGCATTTTCTATAACCCGGAAATAGTATCGGCTTTAAAAGAGGGTTTACTTGAATACATGATGAAGAAAAAAATTTATAGAGTTGAAGATCTAAGAGCCCTTGCTCACAGGGGAGGTTTTGCAGGTGACAATTGATGCCGGCCGTTTACTGGTAGCCCTTGATTATTCCGAGCCTGACCAGGCTTTCAAGATGGTAGAACTTTTAGCGCCTTTGGGGGTTGGCTTTAAAGTAGGCCTGCAGCTTTTTATGGCAGGAGGGCGCGAGCTGGTTATTGAACTTGCAGCAAAGCATAAAATATTTCTCGATCTCAAGTTTAATGATATCCCGAATACTGTTGCTGCAGCGGTGCGAGAAGCAGCTGAACTTGGGGTGTGGATGGTCAATGTTCATGCTTCCGGGGGAAGAGAAATGATGAAATCGGCTGCTGCCGCAGCGGGTGAATACAGCCCCGGTCCGCTTGTCATCGCAGTTACAGTACTGACCAGCCTGAATGATCGGGATTTAATCGAAACCGGGTGCGGCAAGAACACGGCTTTACAGGTTTTAAAACTTTCCCGCCTGGCTACTGATTGCGGTCTGGACGGTGTAGTCTGTTCTTCACATGAAATAAGGGATATTAAAAATGCCCTGGCCCCCGGCTTTATTACCGTTACCCCGGGGGTCCGTCCTGCCGGCAACAGGCAGGACGACCAGGCCCGTACTGCGCTGCCTTCTGCAGTTATCAGCAAGGGTGGGGACTACCTGGTGGTTGGTCGCCCCATAACCTCGGTGGCCGATCCGCTGCGGGCAGCCAGAAGCATCCTGGTAGAAATGGGGGTCGATTAATAAATGGAAGATGAAAGATTGCTTTCTTTACTGAAAGAAACGAGAGTGCTAATGGAAGGTCATTTTCTGCTTACCTCGGGCAGGCACAGCGATCGTTTTTTGCAGTGTTCACAGCTTCTGCAGTATCCTGAATATACAGCAGAAGTCTGCAGGATGATGGCCAGACCTTTTGTAAACAATAATATTACGGCTGTAATCGGCCCGGCAATGGGTGGAGTGATCCTGGCGTACGAAACAGCAAGGGCCTTAAAAG
>SLQM01000208.1 GCA_007131435.1 Syntrophomonadaceae bacterium | reverse complement strand
TCCTCTCCCACCTGTTGCCTGTATCAGATTTATCAAGTGGTCTGCCATCAACCCTTATTTCATCAACTTCCAGCCCATTGAAGATATAAACTCTTACATAAGTAAGTTCAAACATATCGACAGCAGCAGCAGTCTTTTCAAGATCAAGGTATAGTAATTCATTTTCTTCCAACTGCCCGCCTAGTTCATCCATGTAGTAAAAGTAGAAAAACACAGGGGCAATTACAATTAATAAAATCATCAAAAATAATAATCTTCCTGTTTTTTTCTTACTTTTCCTTTTTTCCTCCCTGGCTTTTTCAAGCCTGCTCATTGACAGCATGTCTCCCAAAGTTAAGAAAAGTATACAAATTTAGGATATTATATCAATATTATACCTATCCTGTCAACACCATTTCTGTAATTACTATTACTTATTGCAATTTAATGGTAAATGCTTCTCAGTTGTTGCCCAGGAAATCCTGCCACCAGTCAAGGTTCTCTCTGTTATCGTTACCGCCTTCCTGGTCGTTTGAATCCTGTTCATTTCCATTTTCATCTCCATCATCAGGCGGAGTTTCAGGCTCCTCAGGTTCAGGTGGCGGTGGTGGAGGGTCTCCATTATCATTAGAGGGAGGCTGCTGCCCGTTTGAAGGCTCGCCGTTAACCGGTTCTTCCGGAGTTCCGTTTTCTTCATCGCCTTCATCGGGTTCAGGTTCCAGCACCCTGTGCCGGTCGCAAAGCGATCTTGGTGCATATCTTTCCATAAAGTAGTCGGTACGGATGGTTCCAGCCCCACGGCAGACTTCGGTAGGGCGAAGGCCAGAAATTGAGCATACTTCAAGCCTTACTATCCCATCTGGTCTTGAAAAATCCTTAATTTCTAAGTCTTTGAATGCCTCCAAAAAAACTTCGCGCAAAAATGCTGTTGAATAGCGCCATCCCTGCTGAATGCTGCCCATTTTCGGTTCATCATAACCCATCCAGAATGAAGCAACTATATTGGGAGTATAAGCTACCAGGTATACATCTTTCCAGTATTCTGTTGTCCCTGTTTTTGCAGCTACGGGCCGGTCAATCTGCAGTGCCCGCCCAAGATAGCGACGCACAAAATCCTGCAGGATATCATTAACCAAAAAAGTCGCCTGGGGGCTTAAAACCTGCCTGGGATTGATCTGATTTTCGTATAGGATAACCCCATTCCTATCTTCAATTCTCGCCACGGTGTGAAGATCTACCCTTACACCATCATTAGCCAGGACACTGTATGCCTGAGCCATATCAATTGCCGTAACACCGTAAGTGAACCCTCCCAGGGTAAGAGCAAGGTTATCAACCTCTGAAGGATCAATGGTAGAAATGCCCATCCTTTCAGCGTATCCAGCACCAACCCTTGTGCCAAGATCCTGGAAAGCACGGACAGCCGGGACATTATAAGAAAAGTAAAGCGCTTCCCTGGCAGAAACCATGCCGCGAAAACGGTTGTCGAAGTTTTTCGGCTTCCAGCCCTGCGGTCCGGTAAAAGGTGAATCATTAAGGGTTGATCCTGCCCCGGCAAGTACTCCTTCCTCGAAAGCAGGGGCATAAGTAATAATTGGTTTAATTGCTGAACCGGGTTGTCTGAGAGTGGAGAAGCGAAGCACTTCATCAAACTGTTTCCGGTATTCCCGTCCACCCCCGAGGGCCATAATTTTACCTGTTGCTGGATCAGCTACCACTATCGCTGCCTGGGGTTGAGGAACACCACCT
The DNA here is from genome assembly GCA_007131435.1 of Syntrophomonadaceae bacterium. Lineage (GTDB taxonomy): Bacteria > Bacillota > Dethiobacteria > DTU022 > DTU022 > SLQM01. The sequence goes on along the minus strand of SLQM01000208.1, from coordinate 9,886 downwards.
TCTTCATCAACTAGCTCCTGCAGCTGGGCACGAGTTAAGTCTCGTCCAGGTGGCAAGGCTGCTACGGCTTCCCTTACAGAAGGCATATCAACATAAATAGTTGAAGGGTATAGATCAGTCCTTCCTAAGACTTCTTCCACGTGAAGCTGTAGGCCTGGTTCCAGCGTAGTATAAATGCGCAAACCACCCATATATATCGCCCGATATGCCTCTTCTGTTGAGCCAATGGAAGGGATTGCTCTCAATATGCGGATCAGTTCCTGGTGAACAACGTAATCCACAAAATGTGGGTAAGGATAACCTGGAGCTTTAGCCTCAGCATAAATTATCTCCTGCTGCAGCGCCCTGCGGTGCTCGGATGCAGAAATATACTCGAGCCTCTCCATGCTGGTTAAGACGATCCGCATCCTGGACTTGGCCTCTTCCAGGTTATCAAAGGGATTGCTTGTATTTGGAGAACGGACTGCCCCTGCCAGCATAGCAGCTTCAGCCAGAGTTAGCTGTTGTACATTCTTGTTGAAGTAGGTTTGTGCTGCAGCTTCAACGCCATATGCACCATTGCCAAAATAGATACGATTAAGGTAAAGCTCAAGGATTTCATCTTTTCCATAACTTCGCTCTAGCTGTAGAGCAAGCCATATTTCCTGGATTTTGCGTCTATAAGTTGTTTCGGTGGTCAGGAAAGCATTTTGGGCAAGCTGCTGGGTTATGGTGCTGGCGCCCTGGACTATCCTTCCGGCCTGGAAGTTAATATAGGCAGCCCGCAAGCTGCCAATTGCATCGAAACCGAAGTGGTTGTAAAAGCGCTCATCTTCGATCGCAATAAAAGCTTTTCTCACATGTTCCGGTACATCTTCCAGGTTGACAACTATTCGGTTCTGTTCTTCATGAAGCGCAGCGATTTCATTACCGTTGCTGTCAAAGATATATGATGTTTCTACAGTTTCCAATTTTGAGGGATCAAATGGAGGGGCCTCGTTAATATAGCTGACCACGACAGTTGCAGTCGCAACCCCGCCAATTAAAGATAGTATTATTATCAGCACAAATAAAGTTTTAATAAACAGGCCAAAAAGGCTGCGCTTTTTCTTCTTTTTCTCGGCTGGGTTATCATTTCTATAGCCCATGGGAACCTTTTTCTCTGCCAAGTGTGATTAGCCTCCCCGTTAGAACAATCATTGAAATGATAATACAGTTAACTTAATTAACCTACCGCTACAATTATAACATAATCAGGCAATCGATTTATGCACGCTATAGCCTTCCAAATAAGCCTTATTATATTAAGCAGTATCTCAATTTGTACACAAATTCAAATCGAATGCTGCTTAATAAATGCCGCTGTTTTTTTAAAGATTATTTCTTTATCGTAATCAAGGGTAGCCACATGGTGAGAGTTCTTGAGTACAATGATTTCCTTGTCCTCTGTGCTCAAAGCATCAAAGTATGATTGGCCGTCATTGTAATTTACCACACTATCTTTTAAGGCCCTAAAGATTAAAACAGGTTGTCTGATATGGGGAAGATCCTCTCTTACCAAGTCAGTTAGCTTTATCAGTTCATGGACAGCCGGTATTGAATGTTGCCTGTAACTAATTTCAAAAGCATCGGGATCATTGATAGACGGTGGACCGGGCAGCGTTCTTTTAATAAACCTTTTAGCCAGGGGGACAAGCTTGAACTTTAAAGAGTCCAATCTATACGGACTGCAAATAGTAACTACTCCTTTAACAATTTCCGGATATAAGCGGGCAAGACGAAGGCTGATAACCCCGCCCATTGATAATCCGGCAACAAAAACTTTGCTGTAATGCTGATCTAGTTTAATTAATTCTTCCTCTGCTGAAGTGATCCAATCCTGGTATCTGCAAAGATCTAGATCTTCAAGCCTGGTGGCATGTCCCCTTAATCTTACAGCAGAAACCGTTATCCCTTCTTGAAAAAGAGAATCGCCCATCAACCTGAATACCTGTGGTGTACCGGCAATGCCATGAATCAAAAGGCAAGCGCTTTCTCCTGCAGGATAGTAAAAAGGTTCTGCCCCGGGAATAACTGGGCCTTCAACATGATTGCTCATAATATCACCTAATAAAAACAGGCTTCAACAAGCCTGTATAATAAGCTGAACAGACACTTATTATTTTTATAAAAGAAAAATGACCATTAACAACAGCCACAAATTGATTTTTACTCTTCTTTATCATAGTATGGGTTTTCAACTTTTTTGCCACAGTCACAGCACTCTACATTTTCCTGATCCCTGTCGGCACATGAACTGTAGAACTTATTCTGACAATATGGACACTCCCACTCAAACAATAAGACCATTCCTTTACTGCTATTGAGGTTTATGTCATGTCATGAAGTCTGTTTCAATTATATACTCCTCTAAAACTTCTATCAATTACCTGTAAAACAAAATTTAGCGGCCCTTCCACTGAGGTTCACGCTTTTCTAAAAATGCGGCAATTCCTTCCTGAAAATCTTCAGTTTGTATAAGTCGCGAAAGCGCTTCCTGTTCCAGCTTCAGACCTGCCTTAATATCTACTTCAATACCTTGATCTATAACAGACTTAATCTCTTTTAACCCCAGCGGAGGCTTGGCAGCTAATTTAGACGCAAACTCTGAAACTGTTTTATCCAGTTCTTCCTTGCTGACTACCAGGTCAGCAAGACCTATTTCTTCTGCTGCCTTTCCTTTAATTGATTCGCCGCTTAAGATCATCCATTTTGCCCGAGACACGCCAATCCTGCGCGGCAGGCGCTGGGTCCCTCCCCAACCGGGAAGCAGGCCGCGATTAATTTCAGGCAGGCCGAACTCTGATATGTCGGATGAAATAATAAAGTCACAGGCCAGGGCCATTTCACATCCACCACCCAGGGCAAATCCGTTAACCATGGCAATTACCGGCTTTTCAAAAGCGGCAATCATTTCAACGATCGGTTCAACCGGAGAAGTTTCACTGAGGTCCCACCCTGCAGAAAAACAATGCTTAATCTCCTGGAGCCCTTCTTTTTCCCTTATCCTGGGGTTCCCGGTAATAATAAGAACCTGGATTTGTTGATCACCGGCAATATCCTGGAGCGCTTCTTTCATCTCCATACCAAGTTTACTGTTAATAGCATTAAGTTTTTGAGGGCGATTTAATATTATACGGGCAACATGATTATGCTTCTCAAAAATTATTGTTTCATAAGCCATTTTTCATCTCATCCTTTTATACTGGATTGTTATCAATCTTCCCGGTTTATTATTTCTTCAAAAATAACAATTCTCCTGCAGTGCTTTTATAAGAGTTTTCACCAGGCGAAAGTTAGTCCCTAATATAACCCTCTCAAGATCGGCTCAATCCTGCTTTTGATCGGTTCAGGCACCTTCTTCAGCTCGAAATGGTCAACCTTTTTCAGCATTGAACTGCTTAGATTTGACTCCCTGGCCAGTTCAACAATTGTCATTCCCTGGTTTTTTCTTAACTCCTTAACTGTTTTACTTTCAAAAGTTTTAAAAAACATACCCTGCTCCCTTAAAGAAATTCTTCCTGCAAGCCACTATGAGCTGCAGGATTAAAAGTCCTGAAAACTAGGGGTTCACCTTCAAGAACGGGGATATGGGATCCAAAAGTAGGGCGCGGCTTCTGGTAAAAAATACCCAGGGGAATCTTGTCACCCCACTGCCGGGAAAGCTCCATGGCAGAATTCCAATCACCAGGGTTGCTAATCTCGGGGAAATAAACTCTCTTTTTATACCACCCATAAGTATTGACCTTATTAAATGATACGCAGGGCTGCAGGATATCAATTAAAGCATAGCCGGAAAAGTTAATCGCTGCTTTCATTGTTTCTTTCAGATGTTCCTTTTCACCACTGAAACAGCGGGCTATAAAGCCTGCACCCAAAACCAGGGCCATGGCAAGAGGGTTAAGGGCAGGAAGGATTACCCCGTTTACCTGCACCCCTGTCTTCATGCCCTGATCGCTCGTCGGGCTGGCCTGTCCTTTAGTCAGACCATAAACCTGGTTATTATGAACAAAATGTGCTATATCGGGGTTGCGCCGCACGTTGTGGATAAAATGATTTCCTCCTTCTCCGTAGCTGTCACCATCTCCTGATTCTACAATAATCTTCAGGTTTTTATTTGCCACTCCGGCGCCAAGCGCCGGGGAAATAGCCCTGCCGTGCAAACCGTTAAAACCATTTGCCCTGATATAGTGAGGAATTTTTGCAGCCTGGCCAATACCGGAGCAGATCAAAAGGTTTGCCGGGTCAATATCAAGTTCCGAGAGGGCTTCTGCCAGGGCTTCACGTATGAAAAAATTGCCGCAGCCCGGGCACCATGCCGGCTCGTTAATCATATAGTCGTTAGCTTGCATCATTTTTCCCCACCTCCGCTATTATTTCACCTGGCAAAAAAGGCCTGCCATCATATTTTAAGATAGAACCGGTGATCTCTATTCCCGTTTCGCGTTTGATCAGGGAAGCGAGCTGTCCCGAGGCGTTATTCTCTATGCAGTATGCTGAAGCTACGTTGGGAAGGAGTTCATTTAAACGCCTGCAGGGCAAAGGCCAGAGATCAGAAAAATGCAGCATGGCTATCTTTTTGCCAACCGCCAAAAGTGCATCTACCGCTTCGCGCAAAACACCATAATTTGAGCCCCAGCCGATCAATAATATCTTTGGCTGCGCATCTCCATATAAATCTGGCTCATCCATCTCGTTAGACAGGGCTTCTAATTTGCGCATCCTCTTATCAACCATCAGTTTCCTGGTTTCCCCGTCTTCAATAATATTCCCGTTTTCATCATGTTCATCACTATCAACCAAAACCGTTTCGCCCTTATATCTGCCCGGGATTATCCTGGGAGACACCCCGCTATCTGTCAGGCGATAGCGCTTATAGGGCTTATCAAATTCAGCTTCTTCAGCCAGGTTGCGGTTATATTTCAACCTGTCGAAATTAAAGGGTTCGACTGACCTGTGGGTATCGGCATAATTCTGATCTGAAAGGAATATTACCGGGGTCTGGAAGCGATCGGCCAGCTCAAAAGCTTTATTGAGCCGGTAAAAAGCATCTTCCTGCGATGTAGCGCTGAGCACTGCCCGGGGAAATTCACCATGACCTCCATGTATTGCGAACTCAAGGTCTCCCTGTTCAGTCCTGGTAGGTAAACCGGTAGCAGGCCCCGGGCGCATGGCAACAATCACAACCAGAGGGGTTTCTGTCATACCCGCCAGCGAAAGCCCCTCAACCATCAGCGAAAAACCTCCACCGGAGGTGCATGTCATAGCCCTTATACCGGCATATGAAGCGCCAAGGGCCATGTTGATAGCCGCTATTTCATCTTCCGCCTGCTCGACCACTACCGGGTGGGTTTTGGTTTTAGCCGCAAGGTAATTCATTACCCCGGTTGAAGGAGTCATCGGGTATGCAGATAAGAAGCGGCAACCACTGGCCAGGGCAGACATTCCCAAAACCTGGTTTCCATCGATGAAAAGCCTTTCCTTTTTCTCCTTTAAAGGGGGCAGGGTAAAACAGGCGCTGCACTGTTTCGAGGCTGCCAGCATTCCGGCCTTCAGGGCGTCAATATTCTTTTCAGCAACCCCATCCTTATGAGCAAAGCTTTCCTTGAGCAATCTTTCAACTTCCCTGCCCTCCATACCAATCAAGACCAGTAAAGCACCGACAGCAACTGTGTTTGCCATAACTTTACCGCCTGCTTCCACTGCCAGCTTTTCAAGTTCTATGGGCAGGCCCCTGCTTTCGTCATCCGGGAGGCTAAACAGGTCGGGATCATATATAACTCTGCCTGATGGGGTTAGTTTTTCCTGGTGCAGTTGATATGTTTCTTCATTTAAAGCAACCAGTATATCCGTAGATTCTACTACGGTCCATGGAGTAGCGGCAGCAATCCTGAGCATTGAGAAGTTATGGCCGCCACGAACTCTCGACATGTAATCTTTAGTGTAAATTAAACCGTAGCCTTCCCTGACCAGGGCTTTACCCAGCAGGTTCATTACTGTATCCATCCCCTGGCCGGCTGCCCCTCCGATAAGGATATTAATTTCCATTTTAAGCAATCACTCCTTTCCAAAAATAAAAACCCGCGCTTAAATTATTTCGGGAAGTCCCATTATAACTGAGAACATCCGCCCACTGATTAACCAGGAAAACCGTCCTCTTGGTTTACCATGCTACCCAGGCCAGCAGGGTCAGCCCGAGCAGGATGAGAATTATACCGCTGGCATAACTAAGATACTGTGTATAGCGATTTATCCTGGGCATATTGCGGGCCAGGCCGGTAAAACTGCCGGCTACAAGAAGCGGCAACCCATGTCCCAGGCCATAGATAAAAAGCAAAGCGCTGCCATACACGGGCTCTGCCTGGACAGCGGCATAGGTTATAATTACCGCCAGCACAGGAGTAGCACAGGGTGATGCTACCAGCCCGAAGAGCAGGCCCATAATTAACGAACCTCCCACCCCGGCCTTCCTGACCGGTATTTTTTGAAGCCCGGGCAGTTTAAAGGTGAGCACTCCTATAAGCTGCAGGCCCATGATAATCGCTACAGCAGCCAGGATGTAATACCAGAATACCCCCACCTGGCCGAAGACCCTTCCGAAATAGGCGGCAATAAAACCAAGAATGGCAAATGTTACAGCCAGCCCGGTAACGAAAGAAGATGACAGTATAAAGCCCCTTGACCTGTTCCCTTCCCCATAAGCTCCAATATAGCTGACAAGCAGGGGAACCATGGAGAGAATACAGGGGCTGATGCTGGTTACAACACCGCCAAAAAAAACAATTATCAGGGTAAGGGCAGATCTTTCACCGACAACTACTGGAAGTGTTTCGGTAAAAAACCTGCTTAAACCGCCTCCACTTCCTTCCTCATACATCCGGCCGTCTCCGCCTGTTTCGCTCCCGGGAATTTCAACAGCCGGAGAGTCTTCAGGAAGGGCTATGATATCAACTTTTACTACCATCTGTTCAAAATCAAATACCCCGGCCTCTTCGCCGACTACATAACCCTCCGCGTTTATATAAACATAAGCGGGTATATAATAAACTTCAAATTTCGCCAGCAACTGCTGCGTTTCAGGGTTATCCAGGTCAGCAACAACTATTTCAACCCTGTCCTGGTAATGATCCTTTAGAGCCATGATCACGGGCTCCATCATCACACAGGCGCTTCACCAGCGAGCATAAAATTTAATCAAAACGGGACGGCCTTTTTCAAGAGCTGTTAACACCTGCCTGAAAGGCTCTTCTCCCGCTTTAAACACGGCGCCAGCGGGTTCAACGTTTCCGGCTTCTTCTTTAACATTTACATCCTCTGAGGTTCTCTCATCGGAAGATACAGGGTCCTGAAGCGCTGGCAAGAACAGGGCCAGGGCTGCCGCTGCAAGGACTATAAAAACAATGGCGGCTTTCTTCTTTACTTGCATCGTAACGCCTCCGATTATATCTATTTTTCGCCCTTTTCTTATTATTTAATGATAACATAAATAAGCGCCCGCAGATATAAAAATAGCGCCGGATCGACGCTATTTATTGTTAATATTTATGACAACTGCCAGGTTAGGCTGCTGATGCAAAAAGACAGTTTGTTTACTTAGAATATAAACGGCTCATAATATCACGCCTTGAAACAATACCAACCAGCCTGCCGTTTTCATCGATTACTGGAAGCCTGCTGATCCCCTTTTCAACCATCAAAGTTGCCGCATCCTCGATTTCATCATCCGCCTTAACGGAGACAACATCTTTTGTCATTAACTGACCGGCTTCAAGGGACATTGCTCTTTGCAGCTCCTCCACGAATTTCTTGGGGCTGCCCAGGTAAATCAAGCCGCCAAGTATTTCAAGGTAACCAGGCGCCTTGATCCTTGATGCTCTCCTGATCAGATCCCCTTCTGTTACGATACCGGCCACTTTGCCTGCTTCATCGAGTACGGGCAGTCCGCTGATATTATGCTCCTGCAGCAGTTTGGCACACAACTCTACCGAATCGCTTATAGAAACAGTAACCACCTCTGTGGTCATAATTTCTTCTATTTTCATCTTAACTACCTCCTCTATCTGGCGATAAAGCTAACCGCTGATAAATTTTTCAATAGCGCTGATATACAAGGCAGAATCAACAAACATTATATCGTTGTGATCAGCCCGCGGTATAACAAGCAGCTTTTTATTATCCGAGCCAAGGGTTTCAAAAAGATCCTGGCCCTGCTCAAGGGGAACCAGCCTGTCATGCTCGCCATGGATAACCAGTGCAGGCAGCTCTATGGCAGAAGCCAGCTTTTTATACTGCTCCTCAAGGGGTGAAAGATCACCGGAAAAAGGAAGCCCTAAATGGCGGACCAGGCCGGCAACACTGAGAAAACCGCTTTCGATGATCAGGCCTTTAATTTTACCCGGGTAACGGGATGCAAGTTCAAGGGCCGAAACACTGCCCATTGAGCGCCCCATTACATACCAGCTGCTGTTTTCGCCATCGGCTAACATCTTTTCATAGATATAGTTGAATATTGTATCTGCATCGATGATCATATTCTTAAAGCCCGGATTCCCTCCACTGGCTCCATAACCACGGTAATCTGCCACCAGCAGGTTTAAACCCCTTCCGGTATAAAGGGGAGCTATGCCGTCATAGTCACTTACTACTTCACCATTACCGTGAAAATACAAAATCCAGGGCAGTTGATCATTTCCACGGTAGGCCCGGCAAACAATTTTCACATCCTCATCGACAGGCACCTCAATATCTAATGCCCCGGCCGGAGGCCTGCTGTGCTGGCGGCGCGGATAAAAAAGAAATGAAATTAGGGGCGAACCATCTATTTTTGCATAAAGATCGGTCACTGTAAAACTTCCCTTCCCAATTATTGCCGGGAACCATATTCCGGCATCCCAGGATTTTAGATTGCCCTTTCAATAGCCTGGCGATTCTTATCAAACAGGTTTTTGCCTTCGTCCATGAGTGACTTGACTTCACTTTCATACTCTTCAACAACACTCTTATCAGTCAGCATACCCAGGTTGATTCTCACATTATAACAGGCCCCGACAACTCCGGCATAAGCCTGGAGGTTTGCTACGCCCAGGTCAGTTATTGCCGAGGGGTTGCCCTTGGCTGCAACTTCTTCAACCAGCGACAGCACTCTCAGGCTGCCCCTGGCCGTATGCAGGGGCACCTCGGATGCATTCTTCCCTGCGGCCTGGATAGCTTCGCTGCGTTTCTTTTTATCTTCCGGGTTTTCCCTGGGCAGGCGGTAAGCCTCCATCACCTGGTTAAAAGCCAGGGTGTCTTCATCAATAGCCTCTATCAACTTAGTTTTCAGGTAACGCGCCTCTTCACCTGCAGCCTGAAGCATATCTACAACATCACCGAGTTTATTCCTGTTCTGGCTCAAGTTGCAGTACATGGAAAGCAGCCCTGCTGCCTGGGCTCCGGCCAGGGCGGCAACGCTGCCCCCCCCGGGTGCCGGCGAGGACGAAGCTACTTCTCTTACAAACTCTTCAACAGTTAACTCTTTAAGCATTTTACGTATGGCTCCCATCTCTTAATTTGATACTTGTGTCAACTCTCTATTATTATAACAAGTAATTTTTAATCAGGCCAATTCACTGCTATCCACGGGACCTGAAGCTATATACCTGATAGCCTGCTGAACATTTTCCGGAAGGGGCGCTACTTCATGCCACTGCAATATTTCTTTGAGCAGGTCATTCGCACTATCTGCAAAACATTTTGATCCCGCAGCTTCCCAGTTTTGATAGTTGTTCCTGTTAAACATCCTTGTAAAATGCATCTGGCTGCGAAAATAATCCATAGTATGCTGCTCGGTTAGAAAGTGTCCCCCCGGACCCACTTTTTCAATTATGTC
>SLQM01000089.1 GCA_007131435.1 Syntrophomonadaceae bacterium | reverse complement strand
TAGATGAGCTGCTGCCCTTGCTGGCTGAGCAGGATATACTGATTGACGGGGGCAATTCTCATTACCGCGACTCTGTAAGAAGAGCAGCAAAAGCCGGTCAGCAGGGTATCTATTATGTCGATGCCGGGATCAGCGGGGGGCCGTCAGGCGCCCGCAGCGGGGCGTGCATGATGGTTGGCGCAGATCAAGGGGTATATCAATACCTGCAGCCGCTGCTTACCGACATCTGCCAACCTGGTGGGTGCCTCAGGGCCGGTGAAAACGGCGCCGGGCATTATGCCAAGATGATCCATAACGGCATAGAATACGGTATGATGCAGGCCATTGCTGAAGGCTTTGAACTGCTGGAAAAAGGCCCTTACGATTATGACTACGGCGCCCTGGCCCGCCTGTGGAATAACGGCTCTGTAATCCGCAGCTGGCTGATAGAGCTGACAGGCCGTCTCTTTGAAAACGACCCCGGGCTGGATAAAATAAGGGGCGTAGTTGGGTCGTCAGGTACTGGCCTCTGGACAGTAGAAGAAGCCCTGTCGAGAAAAGTGCCTGTGCCGGTTATCGCCCAGGCCCTTTTTGCCCGCTATAGTTCGGAAGACGATAACGCCTTTTCTGCCAGGCTGCTGGCAGCGCTGAGGAGAGAGTTTGGCGGCCACGAGGTGGAAGAAGCTTAGGAAGAAGCTTAGCAACGGGGAGGAGCTGTTTTATTTGACAGTTGATTGCTGCACGATGATTGTCTTTGGAGGAACAGGCGATCTTGCTCACCGCAAACTGGCGCCTGCGCTTTACAACATGCACCTGGAAGGCCTGCTGCCGGACCAGTTCCAGATGATTGGCCTTGGCAGGAAAGAAAAAAGCGACAACCAGTACCGAAAAGAGCTTGCCGCCTCTGTGGAAGAATATTCTGCTTCTTCTTGGGATGCAGGCAGGTGGGCAGAACTTGAAAACAGGCTTTATTATCAAGCGGGCGACCTGCGTGACAACCAGACTTATGAAACGCTGAGAGACAAGGCTGACCATATAAACATTGAGAGCAGTGATGATTACAACATTCTTTATTACCTGGCAGTTGCACCGCAATATTTCCCCCTGGCTGCTTCCAAGCTAAAGAGGCACCAGAGAACCCCGAGGGGGGGCGGTTGGCGCAGGATAATGATTGAAAAACCGTTCGGCTACGATTTGAAAACGGCATCAGAACTAAACAGCAACTTAACGGCAGCCTTCAAAGAAGATAGTATATACCGGGTTGATCACTACCTGGGTAAGGAGATGCTGCAAAATATTCTCACCATCCGCTTTGCCAACTCGCTCTTTGAGCCGCTGTGGAATAACCGCTTTATCGATTCTGTCCAAATAAGCGCCCTCGAAAAGGAGGGCATTGGTGACCGGGGCCGCTATTATGACCGGGCCGGGGCCATGCGAGATATGTTCCAGAGCCACCTCCTGCAGATGCTGGCGGTTACGGCAATGGAACCGCCGCTGGTAAAGAGCGTCGAAGCGATTAAAGATGAAAAATTAATGCTGTTGAAGGCAGTTAACCCGGGCAGCATGGACAATGGCAATGGCGGAATAGTGCTGGGTCAATACGGCGGTTACCTGGAGGAAAAAGATATCCGGTCCCGCTCTTTAACCGAAACTTATGCTGCAGTGAAGCTGGAAATTGATAACGACAGGTGGCGCGGCGTGCCATTTTACCTGCGCACCGGAAAGAAGCTTCATGACAAGCTGGCAAAAATCGTAATTCAGTTCAAAAAGCCCCCGGACATCTATGACGGTGAACTGGGCGAAAAGCTTAAACAGGCTGAAGGAACACTTGAAAACCTGCTAACTTTGAAAATTCAGCCCAGCGAAGGGGTTGTTTTTCAGTTCAACATTAAAAAACCTGGCACAGTTGATCAGATTGCCCCGGCGGCAATGGATTTCTGCCAGCCCTGTGCTTATGCCATCAACACCCCTGAAGCCTATGAATACCTCCTGACTGATGCCATGAAAGGAGACCCGGCCCGCTTTACAACCTGGAGCGAGATTGAAGCTGCCTGGAAGCTGACCGATGGCCTTTATTCCCACTTCAAAGATACAAGGGGCCAGGTTCACCTTTACGAGCAGGGCAGCAGGGGCCCTGCAGAAGCTGAGCAGATGCTTGAAAAAGACGGCCGCCGCTGGTGGGAATCTTAGCAAAAACATGGGGGATTAGGGGGGATTGGTTCTTGAAAATATATGATATATCGATGGAAATAAGTCCCGAGATGGCAGTTTACAAGGACAGGGATGAAAAAAGGCCCGTTTTTGAAACGCTTCGAGATTTTGGCCAGGGCAGCGTCTACGAAACCCGCCTGCAGTTCGACCTGCACACGGGGACCCATATTGACATGCCCCTGCACATGATAGAAGGCAGCCCCGATTCAGCCTTCTGGCATGCGGGCAGGTTTTTCAGCCGCTGCACGGTTCTTGATTTCTTAAGCCCCGAGATTGATGCCGTTAAAGCTCAGGATTTAGAAGCTAAAGAAAAGGCGCTTACACCGCTTTTTGATCCTTTCGCTGCAGGTCGCTCCGTGCTGCTTAAAACAAGAAACTCTTTTCAGCAGGTTTTCGACTTCTCCTTTGTTTACCTCCACCAGTCCGGTGCAGCCTACCTGGCAGGCAGAGATCTAGCCGGGGTGGGAATTGACGCTCTCGGGATAGAAAGGGATCAGCCCGGGCATGAAACGCACAAAGCCCTGTTAAAGGCTGGGATATGGATCCTTGAAGGGCTGCGCCTGGCCGAGGTGCCCGAAGGAGATTATATCCTGGTGCTGATGCCCCTAAAGGTTAAAGGGGTGGAAGCGCTTCCCGCCAGGGCGGTTTTAATTCCCCCCACCAGTATGAACCTGGCCTGATTGATTGCCACTTAACTGCGTGTAAACCCATAATAATTTTACACAAGCATGATGGTGGTTAGAAGAAGCGAAATGGTTTATAATAATTTGAGCATTTATAAAAGCGATAAGAGGTTGCAACAAT
>SLQM01000168.1 GCA_007131435.1 Syntrophomonadaceae bacterium | reverse complement strand
ATAAAAGCATGCTTAACCCCTGCATCCTTTAATATTTCCATAGCCTTATCGACAATGTACCCCTTGACAATACCACCCAGTTCAATGGACATTCCTGTTACAGGAAGAAAAACGGTGGAACTGTCAGGGTTAACCTGGACCAGGCTGTAATCAACTAAAGCCAAAGCACTTTCAATTTCCGCCTGACCAGGCAGCCTGAATTCCTGGCCCAGAAAGCCCCAGGCATCTATTAGCGGTCCAATTGTGGGATCAAAGTATCCTTCACTCAGGCAGGCATAATAAAGGGCTCGCTCTAAAACATACAAAACCTCTTCATCAACCCTGACCGGCTTTTCGCCGGCAGCTAAATTAATCCTGTTTACTTCGCTACCTTCTATAGTGCGGCTGAACAGCTTTTCAAGCCTTTCCATTTCGGCAAAAACTTCGTTTTCAAGAGAGGAAGCAAGTCCCCTGTTATCATGGGTAAATTGCAAATCAACAGAACTGTCCATGGTAACCCGGTAGGCAGAATGAAGCTTTTCAGTACTTCTGCCCTGCAATACAAGAGCTATAACCAGGCTTAAGATAATAAGTGCAAGGGGTATAATGTATCCCGGCCTGGGCAGTTTTCTTCTTCTTTCCTCGGCACTTACTGCTTTATTGGTATTGTTATTTTGCAATAATAGTCTCCTTTAATTAGCGCGTCCAAAGTAAAATATAACCAGCAGCACAATCCCAAGGACCAAAACCAATAAAAGAGTGTCAAAACTTAAGTTCTTGGTTGACCACTTTGAAGGATCAAAAAATCCCCGTTTTCCTTTCTTTTCCGAAAGCCTTCTTTCCATCTCCTGCCTGGCTTTACTGCCCGCCTTATCGTAAACGCTGTCGAGTTTACGTTCTGCATTTGATGTTTGCTCTGCCAGCTTTTTAGCTGCCCTGCCTGTTTTAAGGTAAGCTTCATTTAAGGCAGAGTCCATTTCTGTCGAGCGGTCTGCCACTTTCCTGGCCATTTTCCCGGTCTGTTCATAAAAATCATCAAGCTTTGCATCCATATCTGTTGAGCGATCTGCCAACTTGCGTGCGGTTTTTCCCGATTGCTCGTAAAATTTATCTATGCCGCTGTCTAAACTGCCCAAATAGCTGCACATTTTCCTGGCCGCTGCACCAGATTTATCATAAGCTGTATCCACGGAAGAATCAATAAGCACTCCCGACCTGCACGTTAAGTCTAAGAGCAGGTGTGTAACCGGGTTGTATACCAGGGCATGAATGCTAAGCCACCAGGGCGGTTTCCAGTTAAACCAGCCCCTGTAAGCTGCCGGTACATATATTAATAGCGCCAGTATGACTACGATAACCATTGCTTTAACCGGATACCACTCAAAAAAATTAAAATGGTTAAGATGGTCCATGGCATAGCCTTCATAGTTGAGCAGTTCTGCAGCAGGAACCAAAACCCTTTCCAGGATCAAGTTAGGGAAGATTCCAATTCCGGTGATAATCAGGGCGAACAGGCCCAGCACAAAGTTAACAGAAAAAGGAAGACTGTATTCACGATCCAGTTTTTCGGGAACCGGACCCAGGAAAACGCCCCGGAAAAGCTTGATAAAATAACATATTGTCAGAGCGCTGGTTAAAACAAATATTTTTTCTGCCAGGTCAATACTCAGTAAGCCGTAATCTTTATAATAGATCAGCAGGGAGTCGTGAATCAGTGTTTTGCTGGGGTAGCCATTAAATCCCGGTATACCGGCGATGCCAAATGCTGCAACCAAAAAAGTAACCCCTACCAGGGGCATCTTTTTAAACATACCTCCAAGGCGGGGCAGCTCTAACTCATGCGTATATATGTATATTGTCCCAACCATCATAAATAGTCCGGCCTTAAAAAAGGCATGGTTGATGATGTGGTAAATGGCGCCCGCAAATCCCATTCCGCCTTCAACACCGGCAAAGGTGGCAACCCCGATACCGGTCGCAATATAACCGATTTGACTGACACTGCTGTAAGCAAGGATTCTTTTCATGTTGGTCTGCAGCAAAGCCATTGAAGCCCCGGCAAACATGGTTACAATACCGATCCACATTAATACATTCCCTATTATAAAAAGGTAAGATAGATCCGCAATACCCGGGCTGCCACTTTCGGAAGAGTAGAGAATTACTGCTACCCTTAAAATACCGTAAGCGCCTATTTTGATCATGATTCCTGAAAGCAGGGCACTTGCCGGAGAAGGCGCAACCGGGTGAGCCTGGGGAAGCCAAATGTGCAGTGGTACAAGGCCTGCTTTAATCCCGAAACCGATCAGGAAACAGATGAAAATTGCTGTACGCTGGCTGCCCAGCAATTCCAGGGCAGGAGTAATAGCTACAGAACCTGTAGCCCCGTAAAGCATCATTATGGCAAAAAGAAGTGCCAATCCGCCAAAAATGCCAAGGTAAAGATATAGAATACCCGCTTTCATAGCTTGTATGTCCTGCTCATGGATAACCAGCACGAAAGAGCTGAGAGTCATCATTTCAAAAAATAAAAAAAGGGTAAAAAAGTCACCGGACATTACAACGCCAAGGGTAGCACCAAGGGTAAAAATAAGGAAGCTGTAATAACGGCGGCGGTTGTGCTCAAAATCCATGTAGGCAAAGGAAAATATTGTAGCTAAGAACCAGACCAGGGTTATTAAAAAAGCAAAAACCCAGCCGATTATATCAAGTTTAAAAAATAGACCCAGCTGCATAAAATCGATTAGATCATAACTAACAGTACCGGTAAGGCTGAGGGGAAATAAAAATACAACACCAATTAATGCTGCAAGAGAAGCTAAAAATGCCAGTACTTTCCGGGGGATTTCCCAGTGATCTTTTAAAAAATAAATCCCAATACCGGCAATGATTGGCACCAGGGTTATCCAGAGAGGAAGGCTTGTATAATATATATTGTTTAATGCAAAAACAGGCTCCGGTACAGCTGCAAACAACTAGAATGCCCCCCCCAGCAAGAGGAACTCTGCGGTAACCCGGGATAGGGAGAAAGCAATATTGTTGGGAGTAAGACCAAAAATAAAAGTAAAGAGTGCCAGGATAATCATTACGCTGAGCATGCGCGGAGTTGCCTCCTGGATATTGAATTCAAATTCATGATGATCATGGTGGTCATGACCATTGTCCCCGGGCATTTCAAAAAAAGCGGGGATAATAATTGGCAGGTAATAGAGCGCATTTAGCAGGCTGCTGACTAGTAAAACCAAAACATAAAGGGGCATCTGCGCATCAAGGGCGCCCATGGCCAGGGTCCATTTGCTGAGAAAGCCGTTCAGGGGCGGAATACCGATCATGGCCAATGCAGCAACTGAAAAACAGCCCATGGTAACCGGCATTTGCCTGCCTATGCCCTTAAGGTCAGCAATTACGCGCAGGCCCGTTTTCCAGATGATTGCCCCTGCAGCAAGGAAAAGGATGCTTTTCATCAAAGCATGGCTGAAAATATGGAATACCGCACCGGTAATTGCATTATTGTTAAGAATGCTTAAACCGAGAAGAACATATCCTAGTTGGCTGATGCTTGAATATGCCAAACGCCTTTTAATATCAGTTTGTGTCAGGGCCACTGCCGAACCGAGTAAAATTGTTATCACAGCCAGTACTGCAAGGATATTATTCCACCCTACTGACTGCAGCATCTCCGGGGAAAAAACATGAAAGATAACCCTGATCAGTCCATAGGCGCCTGTCTTCAGCATAATGCCTGAGAGCAGCGCGCTGGCCGGTGAGGGGGCAACAGGGTGAGCGTCGGGCAGCCAGACATGCAGGGGAAACATTCCTGCTTTCATGCCAAAGCCGATCAGGAAGCAGATGAAAGCAAGTAAGGCGAGCATTGAAGGTTCCTGCAGGATAACCCCAACACCTAGTGAAACAGTGCCGCCCAGTTCAAAAACAATGATCATGCCAAAGAAAAGGGCCAGTCCGCCTATAATAGTCATCACCAGGTATTTATAACCGGCCTTCAGGGCCTCTTCTGTTTCTTCGTGAATAACCAGGATATAGGCTATTAAAGACATGAGCTCAAAAAATACAAAGAGGCTGAAAAGGTCACCTGCGAAGAATATGCCCTGGCAGCTGCCGAGGGTAAAAATGAAAACCGGGTAATAGCGGCCGCAGGCATGCTCTTTCGCCATGTAATCAACGGAATAGATTGTGCAGAGCAGCCAGACAAATGAAGCCAGTGCGGCGAGGCAAAAACTGAGCAAATCCAGGCGCATCGATATTTCCAGGTTGGGCAATACTTCGAATAGGGTTAGTTGTATTTCACCACCGCCAACAACAAAACCATACAAAGATAATGTCAGTATGAATGTGATAGCGGCTGTGACGATAGAAAGGGTATTGCGAAACAGATCAGACACCCGGCATGAATACATGATAACCGGTGTCATCAGGATTGGGAATCCTACTATAATCATCATAATTGCAATAACCACAGAACTACTCAGTGCAAACACCCCCGGAAGTCTTTATAGCCAATTATAGCTGTTATTACCTGAATATTTCAACTGCTAATCACTTATTCCTTTTAAAATCAGAAAAATAATGCTGCTGCCTGTTCCAGCAGGGTTACAACAGGCTTGGAGAAAAAACCGAAGATAATAATAAAGACCATTCCAACCACCATAGATAGCTGCATTATCCCTGGAACAGGTTTTACCTCTTTTTTGAATTCATCCTGATGCATAAAAGCATTGATCACTATGGGCATATAATAAATGGCGTTTAGAAGACTGCTTGCCAGGATAACCAGCACAAATATAGGCCTTCCAATTTCAAGGGCGCTTAAAGCAAGGTACCATTTACTGATTAAACCTCCGGTACCGGGTATACCAACCATCGATGCGCTGCCAATGGTAAAAGCAACCATCGTTACAGGCAATACCTTCCCTATCCCTGTTAGCTGGTCAATTCTCCTAACTCCGGTTGAATAAATAATTACTCCTGCTACCATGAACAGCATAGCCTTCGTAACTGCATGAACCATAATATGATAAAAGCCGCCAACCAGGGCCAGGCTGTGGTGTAAACCAATACCCATAAATATATAAGCTATTTGGGCAATACTGGAATATGCAAGCATTTTTTTCAGATCAGTCTGGATCATGGCATATATTGAACCAAACATGGCGCCAAGTGCCGCCAGCCATAAAACAATTTCGCTTAAAGGTACGGCCTCCAAAACCACCCTGGGGAACACTTCATAAAACATCAAGAAAAGGGCAAAGGCATATATTTTAATAACCAGGCCTGACAGCATGGCGCTGGAAGGTGATGGAGCTGATGCATGGGCATCAGGCAACCACACATGCAGCGGGAATAAAGCAGCCTTGGTGCCAAAAGCCACAATAAATAAAGCCGCTGCAGTAAATATATTCAAGGGGTAAAAATCAAAAGCCTCTACCAGCGCCTGGTAAAGGAAGCTGTAATTCAGATAACCGGTTACCATGTATAACATAACCACCCCTAGGAGAAAGCAGCCAGTCCCCATGGCACTTAAGATAAGGTATTTAAAGCTGGCCTCCAGGCACTCCCTGTCTTCTTTTATTGAAATAATAGCACATGCTGATATAGCGCAGATTTCCATCAGGACAAAAAGGTTAAAGAGATCATTGGTCAGGGCAATCCCGGCCATTGAACCGACTAAAACTGAATACAGCGTATAGTACCAGCCAATAACCCTTGTTTTCAGTTCATGCCCCAGGTCGCGGAGAGCATATATGAAAATCCAGAGGCTTACACTGATTAAAACAACCAAGATATAAAGCCTGAGGGGGTCAGCTTTAAATTCAATTCCCCATGGTGGGGGCCATCCGCCCATGTGATAATAATATATTCCAAATTGCTGAACCTGGATTAACAGCACCACGACCATAGCAAGGGCAGCCAATAGGGCAGCTATTACAGCAGGGGCAGCCAGCTTTCTCGCCCACCTGTATAGCAAGGGAGATATAAAAGCTGTAAAAAACAGTACCACTACAATTAACGCAGGAAAATGCTCACTAAACCCCACTATTCCTTGCTCCTCATCTCACATATTTCATCATAATCGCAGGTATCATAATACCTGTAAATTTTAACTACCAGGCTTAGCGCGTATGCCGTCACGCTTACAGCTACAACAATACCGGTCAGGATAAGGGCACCGGGTAATGGATTTGCATAAATTATTTCAACATTATCCCTGATGATGGGGGCCTGTGAACCATGAGCATAACCAACAGCAACAAACATTAAGAATACAGAAGCATCCATGATATTCATGGCAATCACTTTTTTGATCATGTTCGAATGGGTCAGCATGGTATACATGCCAATTACGAAGAGAATTATCGCCACCATGTAATAATAATTATCAACAATTCCCTGTAAAGTCTCCATGCTATTTCTCCCCCTCAATAATGTAATAAAAAAGGGTTGCAATTGTGCTGGCCACTTTTATTCCTACAAAAAGAGTGATGATGAAAATAGCCCCGGCACTAAAAAGTGAACCTGCCTCTCCCATGGGAAAACCTGCTGCCTTGTTAGAAAGGTAATATCCCCCCAGGGCAATAGCGACAAGCCCGGTGATTAGGTAACCCAGCGCCCCACCGCTTTCAAGAACGGAAGCGGCATTATGCGGAATCTGTTTGGAACCCGCTTCCAGGTTAAAGGAAAGCGCAACAAGAACCAGGCTGGCGCCAAAAATTGCTCCTCCTGAAAAACTTCCACCGGGAGACAGATGCCCATGCAAAATGATATATATACCGTAGACCTGGATAAAAGGGACTACCAGGCGGCTTGTAATCCTTGTTATTTGATCTTCCATAAACCATACTCCCTGTACTTTAATGAGATCTGAGGGTGGCTACGACCGCGGCTATGGCAACGAACAAAACTGTTGCCTCACCTAATGTATCAAAAGCCCGGTAATCTATAATTACACTGCTGATAATATTTACAGCCCCTGTCTCTTCAACACCTTGTTCAAGATACCTGCGGGGAACTTCATTAAAAGCAGGGTTGTCAAGGCTGCCAAAGGTGGGCATTTCAGCAACTGTGAAACTGAGCAGGAAAATTATAAAGCCCAGCAGGTATAGGGTAACAAGGGTCCTGGAATCAACGCCCATAATAAATCTTAAAAAAAGGGTGAGGATAATAATAAAAATAGCAGCCAAAGCATAGAGCATCTCAAACAACTCCTTTAAGTTACTCCGTTCTCCTGGTTTTGCTGATTGCAGCTATAAGCAGCAGGGACACAACTCCGGTACCGAGCGCTGCTTCCACCATGGCAACATCAGGCGCACTTAGCTGCTGCCAGATAATGGCCATAATCAGGCCGAAAGAAGAAAATAGTATTACTGCGCTTAAAAGATCACGGATATAAGCAACGCCGACAGCACATACTATCAGAAATAGCAGCAATAATATGTTAAGAATTTCAATCATCGCTTGTCCTCCCCTTTAACTGGGGGCGAATTCCCGTGTTATAGGCAGCCTTGGCGATAATGTGAGCAGCTGTGGGATTGGTAATCACAATAAAAAGAATAAGCAGCCCCAGCCTGATACCTATAGCAATATTGCTCTGGAGGGCCATTGATAAAAGCACCAGCCCCGCGCCAAGGGTGTCGCATTTTGTAGTAGCATGAAGCCTGTTGTACACATCCGGAAGGCGGATTAACCCCAAGGTGCCGACAAAAAGGAAGAAAAGGCCCAGGATCAGAAAGATGATTGATAATATATCTAAAACCGCTTCAAGTATTCCAGGCATCAATCAAGGGCTCCCTTCTCCATGTACTTGGCCACGCCAATGGTTGTAATAAAGCTCATCAGGGCATAAACCATGGCAATATCCAAAAAATATTCCTGCCCATAAATGCGGGCAATTAAAGTGATAATCACCAGGGTCTTCGTGCCGATTATGCTGATGGCGGCAACCCTGTCTGCAGCCGTGGGTCCGGCAAGGGCTCTGAAGAGCGACATAAAGATCATCAGCATAACCAGGATAGCGCCAATATTATAAAGAAGGTTTAATGCCTGATCAAGGCTCATTCTTTTGCACCTTCCATCTGCCTTAGCCTTTCGATGAGAGACCAACCTTTTAAAGCCTCTCCACTTTCAAAAGTCAGGGCATGGACAAGAAATTTCTTTTCATCTGCCAGGACCGTAAGTGTTCCCGGAGTAAGGGTTATAGAATTGCCCAGCAGGACCCTGGAAGAAACATAGTCGACATCTACTTCCAGCTCTACCATATTGGGTTCAATTGGCATAGAGGGATGTAAAACGAGCCAGGCAACCTGGAAATTTGCTTTTACTATATCAACAATTAACTTGAAAAAATAGCCGAAAGCCCAGGCAGCTATTCTTAGGTTAATCGGGGGCCTTTCATCTGCCTTGATTAGCAGGTTACGATTAAAATAAGTTACAAAAATGGCCGCTGCCATTCCAACCATGAGCTGCGGCCAATCCAGGGAGCCGCTGACGGCTACCCAAAATACAAATAAGGTTAATGTTATACCGATGTAGTTTGACCAATGACTTTTCATTTTATAACCTACCTCGGTTACCAATTAAGAAAACAGTTTAAGCTGACTCTTTTTCTTTTTCTGCGGCTCGCGCAGCAGCTTCCTCTGCAGTAGGTATAGCTGAACGCGGATGTATTGTCCCCGGAGGGCACTTAGCAACACATTCTCCACAGTCAGTACATTTTTCAAGATCTATTACAGCCAGCTTGTCATTCATCTCTATTGCCTCTTCAGGGCAGGCTTTAACGCAGGCCTTGCAGGCTATACAACCAACTTCACAGGCCCTGGAGACTGTCTTGCCCCTGTCTTGCGAAGCACATAAAACCAAGTGCCCTTCATCACCGGCAGGCAGCATTTTGATCAGGTCGCGAGGGCATGCACTTGCACAGAGGCCACAACCTGTACATTTTACCTTATCGACTACTGGAAGCCCGTGAGCGCCCATTTCAATTGCGTCAAAAGGGCAAACGCGGACACAGTTCCCCAGGCCAAGGCAGCCGTATGAACAGGCCTTGAAGCCTCCATACATCTCGCCGGCAACCTTGCAATCCTCTACGCCATCATAAATATAGGTATCTGCAGTTTTGTAGCTATCTCCAATACAAAAGAGAGTAGCAATGGGAGAACCTGAAGCTGATACTTCCTTGCCCAGAACCCTGGCAATCTCAGCAACTGTTTCTTCCCCGGCGGGGATGCAATCTCCCGGTTCTGCTTCGCCGTTTACAACGGCCTCAGAAAATTTCATGCAGCCTGCAAACCCGCATGCCCCGCAGTTTGCCCCGGGTACAAGCTCGCTTACAGCTTCAACCCGCGGATCTATTTCAACATAAAATACTTTTGCTGCAGCAGCCAGCATTAGCCCGAATAACAGTCCAATCAGGCCAAGAGCAGCTATAGCATATACGATAAGCATTGCTTGACTCACCTCGTTACTGTATAATTCAATACCCTTTTTTATGCTTTACTAAATTTAAAGTGTAAGCATTCCCTGGAAGCCCATAAAGGCAATCGAGAGAATACCTGCTGTAATCAGTGTAACCGCCGAACCCTGTAAAACTTCCGGTATCTCTGCCATTTCCAACCTTTCGCGAATCCCGGCCATAATAATCAGGGCCAACGCGAATCCGATCGCTGCAGCAATGGAAAATACAATTGATTCAACAAGCGAAAACTCCTGTCGTATTGCCAGCAGGGTGACGGCCAAAACAGCACAGTTTGTTGTGATCAGCGGTAAGAATATACCCAAACCCTGGTATAAGGTAGGACTGATTTTTCTTAAAACGGTCTCTACAAGCTGCACCAGTGAAGCTATAACCAGGATGAATGTAACAATTTGCAGGTATGTTAGCCCAAAAGGCACAAGCACATAAGTGTATAACAGCCAGGTCACCAGGGTAGCCAAAGTCATTACGAATATTACTGCCATGCTCATCCCAACTGCAGTTTCCATCTTTCGGGACACACCGAGAAAGGGACAGATACCGAAAAATCTTTGCAGGACAAAGTTTTCGACAAAGATATAAATAAAGATTATTGAAAGCAGAGTTTCCATAGTTACCTCCTGCCCAGGTTAACAATTAGATAAATAGTGTTAACCCATTATATGTTAAAACGCTTCATTAGCAAATTGACCACTGCAAGCAATAATCCCAATGCAATAAATGCACCTGCCGGGATTGCAAAAAGGGTCATCGCCTCAAAATTCGGCCCGAATAGCTGGATGGCTCCCTCGGGGTCTGGGCCAAGTATCGTTCCATGGCCGAATACTTCCCTGACAAGGGCCAGTAAAACCAGGGCTATGGTAAAACCGATTCCGGCGCTAACTCCATCAAGGGTAGACCTGATAACCGGTTTCTTGCTTGAAAAAGCCTCCAACCTGCCCAAGATCAGGCAATTACAGACAATAAGCGGCACAAAAACACCCAGTGCTTCATATAGCGCTGGCTGATATGCCTGAAGGGCCATTTCGATTACGGTAACAAATGTGGCAATAATGATAATAAAAATCGGTATGCGAACCTGTGGTGGTATTAAGTTCCGTAACAGCGCTACTATAAAACTTCCACCGATCATCACTATTGTCGTTGCCATACCCATTCCAAAACCATAAAAAAGGTAACCCGTAACCCCGAGAAGGGGGCACATCCCAAGCAGCGATACAAATACCGGGTTTTCCTTTACCAGGCCTCGGGTTAAGTCCTGCAGGTAAACATTTTTAGGCTGCATTAGCTGTCGTCACCTCCGCCACCATTATCAAGAGCGCCTGACAATGCATCCCGGACTGCATTGACAATGCCTTCAGCACTGCGCGTTGCCCCGGTTTGTGTATCTACATCCAGGTTCTGCTCTTCCACTATTTGGTCCGGTATCAGGGGGTTGGCATCCCTGAAATATTCCGGGGTATCGTCATGTTCCAGAACTTCTACAGAAAGTATAGCTCCGCCTTCTACCACTACTTCCACGACTATAGTGCTCTTAAAACCATCAGCACTGCCCTGGTAGGTTCCATCAGGTACGGCGCTAAGGTCAATTTCTCCAGGCTCTTCTTCAGGAGCCTCTTCAACGTCATCTTCAACCCCCAGGGCTTTAAGCAGGGCGTTTTGAACTGCATCGACAATACCCTGGGCACTGGCAGTCGCACCTGTGCTGGTATCCACATCAAAGCTCTGCTGTTCTTTGATCTGTTCCGGTATCAGGGGGTAAGCTTCAATAAAGTAAGTTGGCGTTTCCTCGTGATCAATAACTTCAATAGAGATTATCTCTCCACCGGACACCTCAACTTCAACTTCTATCGGTCCCATGAAACCCTGGGCGCTGCCCTGGTATACACCATCTGGTACTGAAGCAATATCTACTTCTTCAACTTCAACCCCCAGGAAATTCTGGGCA
The DNA here is from genome assembly GCA_007131435.1 of Syntrophomonadaceae bacterium. Lineage (GTDB taxonomy): Bacteria > Bacillota > Dethiobacteria > DTU022 > DTU022 > SLQM01. The sequence continues at coordinate 318 of SLQM01000168.1, read as the reverse complement.
ACTACGCCAATCGTCTGACGAACACCATTTATCATGGCCACAGTGCTTACAGTAGCGCCGGTAATAATATCAACGTCCTGGCCTGCTGTAATCGGGTCTTCAAAGCTCTTGCCGACAAACTGCTCTTTGAAAGAATCGCGCTCTATCACATCACCGATACCCGGTGTTTCCGTGTGAGACACAATTCTCAAACCTTTGATTTCGCCTTCAGCACTGACAGCCAGGTTGAATCTAATTTCCCCATCATAGCCCATGGCAATAGCCGTAGCCATAATACCCATCAGATCTCCATCGTCATCATAGATCAGATCAAAGTCT
>SLQM01000054.1 GCA_007131435.1 Syntrophomonadaceae bacterium | reverse complement strand
TCGCTGACTTTCTTGCCGCGCGATCTCTCTACGATATATTCAGTCAGGATCCCGAGCGGAAAGACCACTGCCGACAATGCAAGCAACCGCCATCCGTACATATAGAGCGCAAACAGGTAGATCGGGACCAGCGAGTAGACTACCTTGCGCATGATCGGCTGTTTCATGAACATGTCCTGTAACACGTCGCCTCCCTGCAGATGGCTACCAATCAACTATATAGATACTTTATTATCCTATGCGCGATTATACTAAGCCGCGATTGAAAAGTACAGCGTCACGGTCATCTTGCCGCAAAAAATATTACTATCGTGATCAGCTTTGCGGCTGTGCGGATGTGAAAACGGCCGCCGGACGCGCGATGCGCCGAGCGCATATGGCTTGCAAAATAGCGCACAATCGGTACAGTAGAGCGCGGGCTGACGGCACAACGCGCCAAGGAGGGGACGGATGGATGTCAACGCTCTGTTTGACGTGATGGAGAGACTGATAGAGGAGTCGAAGGTGGCGATACTGGCCAACGTGGACCAGCAGGGGCGGCCCAGAATGCGCTGGATGTCACCGGCCGTCATCCGTGGTCAGTCAGGCTGTCTCTATGCTTTGACGGCGCCCGATTTTGCCAAGACCTCGCAGCTTCAGCAGCAACCGGCGGTCGAGTGGATGATTCAGGGTCCGGCGTTGCGGGAGATGTTGCGCGTCCGAGGCACGGTCGAACTGATCGACAATCCGGCGCTGAAGTCCGATGTGCTCGAGGCGCTGGGAGGAAAGCTGGGCGCCTTCTGGAGAAGCAATCCGGATCCGTCCAACATGATCGTGCTCGAGACGATCATCGAGGAACTTGTCTATTATCAGCCGATGAAGGACCAGAGACACGAAGTCAGGGTAGATCGGTAAGGAGCGCTGCATATGGCCGGAACAAAGGCGAAGCAATACAACAAGAAGTTTCTGCTTGATCTGCTGACCGAGATGCTGAAGATTCGCCGCTTTGAAGAAAAAGCCGCCCAGATGTACGGCCTGAAGAAGATCGGCGGATTCTGCCATCTCTACAACGGGCAGGAGGCGGTAGCGGTAGGGTCGGTGGCTGCCGTGGATCTGAAGCGCGATCATATTCTGACATCCTATCGTGATCACGGGCACGCGCTGGCGGTCGGAATGGACCCCAACGTCGTAATGGCCGAGCTCTTCGGCAAGCTGACCGGCTGCTCGCGCGGCAAAGGTGGCTCGATGCATCTGTTTGATGTCGAAAGAAACTTCCTGGGCGGCAACGGGATTGTTGGCGCGCAAATCCCGATTGCGACCGGAGTGGCGTTTGCCTCCAAGTATCGGGGAACCGGAGGGGTGGCTCTGTGCTTCTTTGGCGACGGGGCGATACATCAGGGCGCGTTCCACGAGTCGCTCAACCTGGCCGCGGTCTGGGGGCTGCCGGTCATCTATCTGGTCGAGAATAACCACTTCGGCATGGGGACGGCGGTCAAACGAGTGTCGTCCGTTGAGGACTTCTCGGTAAAGGCTGCCGGCTACGACATCCCCGGCCGGGCGGTCAACGGGATGGACGTGCTGAGCGTTTACGAGGAGCTTTCCGAGGCCGTCGAACAGGCGCGCACCGACAGCAGGCCGTGTCTGCTGGACGTCAAGACCTATCGTTACAAGGGCCATTCGATGAGCGATCCGGCAAAGTACCGTACCAAGCAAGAGCTCGAGAAGTACAAAGAGCAGGACCCCATTCTGTTGTTGAAGGCCAGGATGCTCGAGGATGGCCATCTGACGGAACAGGAGTTCAAGCAGCTCGATAATGAGATGAAGCACGTCGCGCAGGCGGCGGTGGAGTTTGCCGAGCAGAGCGCCGAGCCGCCGCTCGAAAGCATCTACGAAGATGTCTACACGTAATCTTGAGGAGAGGCCACATGGCTGACATTGCGATTCGTGACGCCCTTCGACAGGCTCTCGAAGAGGAGATGAATCGGGACGAACGGGTCTTCATCATGGGCGAGGAAGTCGGCGAGTACAACGGTGCTTACAAGGTCACCCGTGGCCTGCTCGACACCTTCGGTCCCGGGCGCGTGCTGGATACCCCGATTGCCGAGCTCGGCTTCACCGGTCTGGGTGTCGGTGCAGCGATCGCCGGGCTGAGGCCGGTCGTGGAATGGATGACTTTCAACTTCGCTTTGCTGGCGCTCGATCAGGTGATCAACAACGCCGCCAAGATGCGGCACATGTCAGGGGGGCAGCTGAGTTGCCCGATCGTGTGCCGTGGACCAAACGGCCCGGCCGAGTACCTCTCTTCGCAGCATTCTCAGGCGCTGCAGAGTCTGCTGGTGCACGTACCGGGCCTCAAGGTCGTGGCTCCGGCTACGCCCTACGATGCCAAGGGACTGCTCAAGAGCGCCATCCGTGACGACAATCCGGTGGTCATGCTGGAATCAGAGATGGCCTACGCGTGGACCGGTGATGTACCCGAGGAGGAGTACCTGGTGCCGATAGGCAAGGCCGACGTCAAACGCGAGGGCAAGGACGTCACGCTCATCGTGCACTCCAAACCGCTGCGTCTGGCGCTCGAGGCCGCCGAACAGCTGGCCGCGATGGACGTCGATGCCGAAGTGGTGGACCTGCGATCGCTGCGTCCGCTTGACGAAGAAACCATCTACCGCAGCGTGCGCAAGACCAACCGTGCGGTGGTGATCGACGAGGCGTGGCCGATGGCCAGTGTCGGTTCGCATGTTGCCTGGCTGATCTCTCACAACTGCTTTGATGAGCTGGACGCCCAGGTCGAGCTTGTCTGCTCCGAGGACGTACCGATGCCGTACAATCACACGCTGGAGCTCGCGGTACAGCCTTCGGTGGAGAAGATCGTCCGTGCAGTCAGGAAAGTGTGCTACATCACATAGGGCCGTGAACGGAGGTTGAACGATGGCTGAACGCATACTGATGACGGCACTCTCTCCGACAATGGAGGAGGGCAGTATTGTCTCCTGGAAGAAGAGCGAAGGTGATACGGTTGCCTCCGGCGACGTTCTGTGCGAAGTAGAAACCGACAAGGCT
>SLQM01000252.1 GCA_007131435.1 Syntrophomonadaceae bacterium | reverse complement strand
CCCTTTAAAATATGGAGCCGGCAAGAGGACTTGAACCCCCAACATGCTGATTACGATTCAGCTGCTCTACCAATTGAGCTATGCCGGCATTGTGCAATAAATATTATAGCGCAGGTTGTCAAGCGCTTCAAGCCTGCTCAGTCAAGCTGCTTCGCTGTGCGATATTCTTCAGCCAGCTTCAGGTAATTACGGAACATTTCAGCCTTAACAGGAATTTGATCCTCTTCAAGCGTTCGCACAACTTTACCCGGCGAACCCATCACCAGGGAGCGGGGAGGGATTTCTGTGCCCGGCGTTATCAGGCTGCCTGCAGCAATAAGGCTGTCTTTACCTATAACAACATCATTTAAGATAACAGTACCCATACCGATCAGCGCACCGTCTTCTACCTTGCAGCCGTGTAAAACCACGTTATGCCCAACTGTTACCCTGCTGCCTATGATGGTAGGTGTATCATAGTCAACATGAACGGTTACATTATCCTGGATATTGCTTTCATCTCCAATAGTAATCTGCTCCATATCGCCGCGCACTGAAGCACCGAACCAGATGCTGGTGCGCGCCCCCACTTTTACGTTACCGATCACATATGCACCAGGTGCAACGTATGCCTCTTCACCCAGTTCAGGGTAATAGTTTTTATAAGCTAAAAGCGGCAATTTCACTACCTCCTTCTTTTACTAAACTCTTTCCAGTTCAATGGCTCCCCAGGCGGCTACTTTATCCTTAAATACCAATAAAGCACCGGTTATTCCCTCAATGCCCCGTGCGAAATCAAGGGCGTCCTCTAAATCCGTAATGCCTTTTACCCGGTTGCCGAGGGCGGTGGCAGCTGCATCAGCCAGCGGCACAGAGGGCGAAAGAACCGCTGCAGCATCGGCACAGCCAAAGCTGAAAGAGGGGCCCACTGTTCCCGAAGACGTACAGATACCGAGCGGTGTCTGGTTGGGTTCCATTTTCAGGGCAATTTTTCCGCTGAGCGGTGAATTACCGGCATAGATTCCCATGCGGATAGGCTCAACAACTTTTAGATAAATATCCCCACCATTTTCAACTATAACCTCGGTGGATTTTTTGGCCAGGTAAAAGCCGACTTCTTCGGCAATCGCTCCTGCTACGGCAGCCATGGGCCCCACCCCGGCCTTGTTGCCGGCGACAACCATCTTTCGCATAATCCGGGGCGCACCCGGTGGGAAAAGACAGGGTTCAAGGGCCGCAGCAAAGTGCGGCTCTTCTTTCAGAAAAGCCTCGATCACGTTTCTACTGTTTAAAACAATACTTTCCACCTGTTCCGGAAAAGTATCTCTAAAGCTCTGGCTGCTGACAGCAATCCAGAGATCACTTTCTTTGACCTGGACAGTAAAAGATGTCAACCTCGAGTTGGTTAAAGCCCTGCGGTATAACCTTCTGCCGCTCATCCAAAGTTTGCGTTCTCAACCAGGGTTTCCATCGCCCTGGCCGGGCAGGCCCTCAGGCAAAGTTCGCAGACAATACACTTATCCTCGGCAAACTTAACTATCATATCAGGACGTTCAAAATATAAAGCCTCGGTAGGACAGATTACGGTACATGCGCCGCAGTGAGTACAGCGATCATCGCGCCAGATAATCTGCTGCTCCAGGTTCATAACTTCAAGGCCCTGGCCCTTCATCCACTCAATCGCCTGCTTGTAGGCAGTATCATCACCGCTTAATTCCATGATCAGGCGCCCCTCTTTTTTGGGGTTAATGTCTGCCCTTAATATGTTAACCATCAGGTCGAAATCTTTTATCAGGTGGTAGATAGTCGGTTGCTCTACAATATGGGGTGGGAAACGCAGCACTATTTTTTGTCTAATCATTTACCTGTCCTCCCTTTCTTCAGGATCCTTCCGGGGCATTGGTTTAAGTGTTATACCAGAATCAACTGAGGGCAGCTGCAGCGACGGTTCAGTTAAAATAAATTCACCCTGCTCGATCCAATCCTTTAAGGTAAGCGCGATCTCTTTTGCTTTAGCGTAACTGGAGAGTGATGCGGTAGGAATCTTTTTGCCTTCCACGCTGATTGAACCGCTTTTTAATTCTGCATAGCTGACCAGGCCCAGGTTTCCGCTCAAACGCTGGGGATATGCCTGGCTGTAGTCAACAACAGGAGCAACTAAATCTTCATCCCGGACAGCACAATAGCTCATTATTTCCTCATTCAGGATCGGTATTGGTATGCCAACTCCTACCTGCAGGGTTGCACCATAACCGAGAAAGCTTAGCCCCCTCAGCCATTCAGGCTTCATCTGTTTTAAGTCCCCGGTCAGGGCCAGGGTGCCTGCCGGGCCCTTTGGCATTCCCCGTTCATCTCTCTCTGCAGATGGGTTGTGTTGGGTTCCATGCCAGGCGACATAGCCAATGCCGCCGCCTAAAAAGATGCGGGTTCCCAAACCAATAGTCTTCAGCAGGGGATCGTTGAACAGCGGGCTTAACTGGCCGGCCGAACTGTAGTTGGCATTACCCATCCCCGGTTTTAATATGCCCATGTAAGTATAGATTGTTTTTTCGCCCCGGTTAACCGCCACATTGTAGTTCTGGTAAGCATTACGCGGGTTATAAAGAATAGCCTCGTTTATCTCATCGAGGCGAATGGCGGTTTCAATTCTTTTCAACGGATAGCAGTCTGTGCCGTACGAAGAAGCCTCAAGGCGCACCTCTTTGCCGGAAACGAGGTCTTCGATTACGTGCCCGCCACCATATATAAACTCCCCGGGATAGCTGCGGTTAGCAGGGTCGGTCTCTGGAATTGCCGTCGCTCCAAGGTAAAGATCAACGGCGGCAATCCCGGCATAAGCGGGAACACCGTTCAAGTATACCTCGTTCAGTTTAATCCTTGGCTGGGGATGGCCCACGTTGAGAAAAACTCCCGACGAGCACATGGGCCCGAAGGTTCCCGTGGTTACAACATCTACTTCCAGTGCTGCTGCAGCAGCGCCTTTGTCTGCCACCAATTCAATAACCTCTTCCGCGGTGAATACAACCGCTTTTCCTGCCTTGATTTTTGCGTTAATATCTGCAATACTCCGGCTTACCTTCACCGGGCCACCTCCCTTTTTGTTGATCAGTATGAAAAGATAGAACAGCAAAGTCTCATATAACAGTCAATTTCACTAATCAAAAGGCAGCTCTTTAAAGTGCCTCTTAAAAGCGCTATCGGCAGTTTTCTCAAGCTCATCCAATACACTTTTATAGGCGTCAAGCAGCAGCCTGGCCTGAATACTCAGAGATGATCCCCTGTGCCCATCGCGCTCAAGAAGCCTAATTCCGAATTCCCGCTCTACCTCTGTTAATATCTTCCATGATTTTGAATAAGCCATTCCCATGATACTGGCAGCTTTTCTGATCGATCCCGTTTTTTCAATGTTATCCAAAAGCATGACAATCCCTCGACCAAAACCTCTTGATTCGGGGTTGTAGTCATTATAGATGGTTAACCTGGTTTTTGGGTGCATATTGTTTGACATTTTCCAACCTCTTCGGGTAATATGCGCAATCCTATTTACTATTACTTAACAGGATCATAACAGTGAATAATAATTATTTCAAATTAATTATTGCCAGTTATGATATTTTAGTATATACTCTCGCATGAGAATATATTCTTTTTATAGAATATAGCTAAGAGGAAGATCATTAATGAGCTTAAAGCAAATCTGTATTGTATTATTGGCCTTATTTTTGCTGGCCGGGACAGCTGGTTGTGGTACGGAGGAAACCACAGTCCCGGACAACCAACCTGCAGGTGATATAGATCGCGGAGAAACTGCTTCCGGAACACAGGATGTTGAACTGATTGTTTTCGCCGCAGCCTCGTTGACAGAAGTTATTGAAGGAATAATCAAGGCCTACATGGAGGCAAACCCGCATGTTACTGTAATTATAAACCTCGATTCCTCAGGAACTCTTAAAACCCAGATTGAAGAAGGCGCTGATTGTGATGTATTCATTTCCGCCGCTCAAAAAGCGATGAATGAACTTGACATTAGCGCAGACCCGGAGGTCAACGCAGGCCAGCTGGACCTTGTGCTTGAGGGAACCCGCAGGAATATCCTTGAAAATAAAGTAGTTTTGGCTGTTCCCAACGGCAATCCAAACAATATTGGCAGCTTTGACGAACTGGCTACACGCCTGTCAGAAGGCGATATTTTGATGGCCATGGGCAACATTGATGTTCCCGTGGGGCAGTATAGTTCCAAGATATTGCAATATTATAATCTCGATGAAGAAGAGTTGGCCGCCTCCGGGGTGATTACCTACGCCTCAAACGTCAAAGAGGTAACAACCCAGGTATCTGAGCGCCTCGTTGATTGCGGAGTAGTCTATTCAACCGATGCCAGGGCTGCCAACCTGGAGGTTGTCGATCAGGCGACCAGGGAGATGACCGGCGGTCAGGTCATTTATCCCGCTGCGGTTATTAAGAGAAGCAATTCAGTGGATGAAGCAAAAGCTTACCTGGACTACTTAACCGGCACTGAAGGGGCATTATTTTTTGAAGCCTTTGGCTTTACACCGATCCGTTAATTATTAAGCTGTTTCAGCTGCATCTGTTAAATAAGCAAATATACTTACCTCACGGCGCAGCTGATCATAACTGACAGCATAATTTAATTTGCAGCCAGGGAGTTTAAACATGGAGCTATTCCCGCTTTTTAATTCAATCAGGATCGCCATTATTTCTACTATAGCAGTATTTTTCCTGGGGATCTTTTCTGCCTACTACATTTCCAGGGCAAACAGGCTGGTCAAGGGCTTTTTGGATGTAATTTTAACCCTACCCCTGGTCCTGCCGCCGACGGTGGTCGGCTACCTGATCATCAGGGCGCTTGGCCCCAACCACCCGGTTGGCATTTTCTTTCAGGATTTATTCGGCATAAAGCTGATCTTAGTGTGGTGGAGCGCCATCTTCGCCACAATGATCGTCTCTTTCCCTTTAATGTACCGCACGGCCCGGGGAGCTTTTGAATCTTTCGATGAAACCCTGGCCTATTCCGGCCAAACCTTAGGCCTGTCGAACGCTTTTATCTTCTGGCGGATCCGCATGCCCTACTGCCGTCAGGGCATCCTGGCCGGCACGGTTTTAGCTTTCGCGAGGGCGCTCGGGGAATTTGGCGCTACAATCATGGTGGCTGGATACATACCGGGAAAAACCGCTACGATAGCAACCACTGTATATCATTTTTGGCGAATTAACAATGATGAAATGGCAATGCGTTGGGTACTTATCAACATTGCCATATCTGCTGTTGCCTTAATAGCAATAAATATATTCGAAAAAAGAAACCTGACCATTAGAACTAAGAATGCCAGCTAATTACAGGGGAGGTCTGAGCTGATGTCTTTGACAGTAAATATAAAAAAGAGATTAGAAAACTTTAACCTTAAGGTTGCTTTCGAAGCAGGAAATGAAAGAATGGCCCTGCTGGGCACTTCCGGCAGCGGAAAAAGTCTGACCCTGAAGTGTATAGCGGGAATCGAAAAACCTGATTCAGGACAAATTGTCCTGGATGGGCAGGTTTTGTTTGATTCCCAAAAAGGGATTAACCTACCTCCACAGAAACGCCGGGTAGGCTACCTCTTTCAGCAGTATGCCCTATTCCCGAACATGACCGTGGAACAAAATATCGCTTGCGGTATGTGGCAAATGACCAGGGCAGAAAGACAGAAAGCAGTTGCAGTTATGATTGAACGGATGAAGTTAAATAGCCATTGGAAAAAACGGCCGGCCGAGCTCTCCGGGGGACAGCAACAGCGGGTTGCCCTGGCACGCATCTTGATCAGCTGCCCGAAACTGCTGATGTTGGACGAGCCCTTCTCCGCCCTCGATTCACATCTTCGGTGGCAGCTTGAGCTTGAACTGGCTGAAACTATAAAATCTTACGAGGGAACGACACTTCTTGTCTCACACAAACAGGATGAAGTATATCGCTTAAGCGACAGCGTGTGTGTTTTGAACGATGGAAGTGCTGAACAGAAAAGGCCGGTTAAAGAGCTTTTTGAAGCGCCTTCAACTATGTCGGAATGTATGATTCTCGGCATAAATAATATTTCCCGCGCCCGGACCGTTGACGATTATACCATCGAAGCAATCGACTGGGGAACAAGATTATGCACGGGTAAAGCTGTTCCCACTGGCATTTCACATATCGCTGTAAAAGAAGAAGACCTGGTATTCGCCAACGGTGAAGTTACCAACAAAATCAAATGCCAGGTCGACCAGGTTATTGAAGATGTGTCCTCTACCTTATTAATGCTCAGCACCCCGGGAGGTGACAGCGGCAGTTCCCGCCTGCAGCTAAGGATGCCGAAAACACCCGGGATGAAGCTTGGCAAATCAGATAGATTAAACCTGCATATAGATCCGGCCAGGGTGATGACCTTCAACCGGTAAAGCCCGATATTTCTGTTACATTAGATCTCTTTTATCTTAATCAGGCCGGGAGTATGTTTGTTTTGGATCGCGCTGGTTTGGCCTTTTTTAGATCCTCAAATGAGTTTACCAAACAAGGATCCCGTAAGAAAACGAGATCCTTGTTTATACTGGTATATTTAACGGCAATCAGTTTTTTTCTGCAATCATAGCGGCAAGATCTAAGAGGCGGCAGGAATAGCCCCACTCGTTATCGTACCAACCGACAACCCTGACCAGGGTATCCTGGACAACCATGGTTGAAAGGCCATCAACCGTGGATGAGTAGGGGTTACCGGTGTAGTCGATGGAAACCAGTGGTTTCTCACTGTAATCGAGATAGGGAGAGCCGGAAGCTGCTTTTTTGAAAGCCTCGTTTATACTTTCGGCTGTTACTTTCTTGCTTAGTTCAACCACAAAATCTACCAGCGACACTGTTGGAGTTGGCACCCGGACTGCAAAGCCATCAATTTTGCCTTTCAACTCCGGTATAACTTCACCAACGGTTTTTGCCGCACCAGTCGTGGTGGGAATTAGAGAAAGCGCTGCTGCCCTGGCCCGTCTCATATCTTTGTGGGGGAAATCATGCAAGTTTTGATCATTCGTGTAAGCATGAGTTGTGTTCATCAGCCCTTTTACCACACCGAAGTTTTCATGAAGAACTTTTACCAGGGGTGCAAGGGCGTTTGTGGTGCAGGAAGCGTTGGAAATAACATAGTGTTTTTCTGGATCATATTCCTGCTCATTAACACCGAGTACCACTACAAGGTCAACAGCAGCAGGGGCCGAAATAATTACCCTTTCAGCTCCCGCATCGAGGTGGGCTGCTGCCGCGTCACGCTTGGTGAAAATTCCTGTGCATTCTATAACAATATCAACCCCTGCTTCTTTCCAGGGGATATTCGCCGGTTCCCTTTCCGAAAAAACCCTGACCCTTTCTCCGTCAATCAGGAAGCCCTGGTCATCACTTTCAACTTCTGCGTCAAGAATTCCATAAACCGAGTCGTACTTTAGCAAATGAGCCAGCGAGTCGTTGTCGGCGAGATCATTTATTGCTACTACTTTCACCTTCTCCTGGTTCAGAGAGGCACGAAAAGTCATCCTGCCAATCCTGCCAAACCCGTTAATACCTACTTTTAGCATGTAAAATCCTCCTTCAATCTATTTAATTGACCATCAATTGTTATCTATTATTAATTGTAGATCATCTATATCCTCACTGCAAGGGAGGCTGTAAAAAGATGGGGTTTGAATAGATCCAGGGCCTGGGGTGATGAAACCGCCTGCGATAGAGTACTTCAACCCTGTAGACCCCTGGGCCTGGCGGGTCGAGGACAATAATTTTTTTTCTGAACTCATTGATTACCCGGCCGTTGCGCACAAGCCGGGTTATAGAGCGTTCTGAAGGCACCGCAATATTAAGCTGCAGGCCCTTTACATAGCTTGCCGTATCTCCCATCATCACCGGATCATCCTGGCTGCCTGCATAAAACCTAAACTCTTTTCCGCTGTGCAGGCTGTCAAAACAGCTGTAACAGCGGCCTGCCTGCAGGGCACCAAGAATTTGGCTGCGGGCCGTGACAAATTCACTGCTTAAATCTGTTTCCAGGACAATATAGGTGTTTATAGTTTTAAAAAGGTAGCGGTAAGGAAAAATAACAATAGAAAATGGGCCCAGTTTATAGGGGAAAGCATGGGCATCGCTGCTGCCTATTCCAACCACCCTGTGGCCGCTGTTATTATAGCAGTCCCAAAGCGCCAGCAGCTCGGGCGGAGGGCCGCTCATTGCTCCTTTCCGGTCGAAAAAAAAGTGGTATAGGGTTTTGAAAGGTGATGGGTGAAAACCCCGCCAGTGCGAAGTATAGTTCCATATCTCCATACCATGAAAACGGAAAACCGGCCACACTACCCAGGGCTGAGCTTTACCTTTCTCAATATATGGAGAACCTTTTTCGAAGGGGTGCGCTAAAAAACCGAGCCCCCCGCTGCGGGCAACCCGGTCGATTAGCTCCTGCGGATCTTCTTCATTTCCCGGGAAATATTTATCCAGGTTCAGAACAAGGTAGTGGTTATTTTTTCTGTTCAGCTCATTCCCCACCAGCACTGCCACACCGTGGTTCATGCCCTCTTCCGGCAGCCCTGCCAGGGTTTCGTGATCGGCAATGATCACATAACTTAACCCTGCGGCAGCAGCATCCGCAGCTATCTCTTCGAATGATCCGCTTCCATCGGAATAAGCGCTGTGAATGTGGATGTTACCCGGGTAAGTATACATATGCCCACCCTGGAGACAGGTCATTCTCCGGATGCTTTATAGCGCATCTCGGGAAACCTCTCTTCAAAATCTAACTTAGCGGCCGGGCTTGCTTAGCCTGTCTTCAAAACCGCTGCAAACCTGCCAATTGATGCTAATAGGGCTGCCCCAGAACACTTTTTAAAGACAGCCCTCCAAATGAATAATCCGAACTATAGTGGAGCTCTGCTGCAGAAAATTACCCTGCCATGGTGTTGATCATCGTCATCAGGAAGACCATGGTCAACAGGGCAACCGATTCAATAACACCAAGCACCAGAACATAGTTGGTAAAGCCCTTGCCTGTCTCTGCAAAGGCATCGACTGCGCCGGCACCGGCAACGCCCTGGAAATAGGCAGACGTACCCATGGCAAGACCACCAAAAATACCGATACCCAGAATTACACCGCTCTCTAAGAGATCCGCCGATGCCACGATGGTATTCATCAGAATAAGACCGTAAAAAGTCTGGGAAAGCGGGAAACCAGTAAAAGCCAATAACATAAACGAAGCAGGCTTGTTCTGCATAAAAGCCTTTTTCCACGCTCCAATAACGGCCTGCCCGGCCGCACCGATACCGAGTGCAGAACCAACAGCAGAGACTGCAAGCGCTGCGCTGATACCCATTAATCCATACTCAACCATTTTATCAGGCTCCTTTTCAATAATGCAGTTTATTTCGGTAATTTATCCCGATACTATAAAAGATACAATTTCTACCAGTCGCAAAAAGGTAGAGATGGCTGCCGGTTAGGCCGCGTCTCTACGATATCTGAACGGATCATATTCATGGCCAGACCACTGTATGCCCAGTCGGCCCGAAAACTCCAGCATTTTCAAGCGAATTCCGTGCACCAGCACTCCCAGGCTGCAAAGAACAAAGTTGAAAGTATGCCCGACCAACAGGATCAGCACTCCAAAAATGAAGGTATTGCCGGATAAAAGGTCCCCGGCCATGTTATTAAATGCTCTTGCTATTTCGGCTCCCGCCAGGCCCATGGCAAACAGCCTTATATATGATATGATGTCGCCGAAGGCCGATATGGATCCCAGAATTGTACCCGGTAGATCTCCAAGGCCGCCAAGCAGCCCTTTAAAAAAGTTGCCCCTTCGTCTTTGTGAACCAAAGAGAATGATCAACACTAACCCGGCAATAATGATATTTAAACTCATACCTGCTAGAAGATCACCCGTCCCCAAAGCCTGGTCGAGGTTGAATCTCGCCACCATATCGAGCACCAGGTAAAAGAGGCCAAAGTTAATGAGCATCCATCCTACCTGGCCCAGGGCCTGCAGGGAGCGTTGAGACAGGGCAAGTAGGAAATTCCAAACCTGGGCGATGGTAAGGTGAAATATTGCGATGATGAAACACAAAAGCGTGATGACATCCTGACCGCTTAAAACCTTGTAAAATTCACCGGCGGGTGTATAGAACCTGAACCCCTCTATTAGCTGGCTGATTACAAGTTTTTCCAGGAAAGTTCCTTCGATCAATTCAGGGCTGCCGAACCAGGAACCGGTTATGGTACCCCAGATAACCGTGGCCAAGCCAAGAATGGTAAACAGCACCGCAGCCAGGGGAGGTTTTTCTTTTTTAGATTTGCTGTAGTAAATTACCAGGCCGAGGCCTGCCAGGAAAAAGATGCATCCATAGGCGGCATCCCCGATAATCATGGCAAAAAAAACGGTGAAAAAGCAAAGAAATACCAGGCTGATATCCAGCTCATTGTAGCCGGGAACTGTGCCCATGAACTTGAATACGGGTTCAACAATCTGCAACCACCTGGGATTACGGATCTGCGTTGGTACGGATTCTATTATTTCAGGTTCTGTTATGGCTAAGGCGACAGAATTCTGCCGGGCCCAATTTTGGACGGGCTCAATCTCTGCAGCAGGAATATATCCAACTATGGCTGTAAGGTTCCCTTCATCTACGGTATTTGCCTTGGCAATCCAGTACTGCAGGTTAGAATCCAGCTCTTCAAGGTGAGCACGCAGGGCAGGCACAAGGGCATAATAGCGCTCTGCTTTTCCGGTAAGCGCTGCAACCTCTGCTGCCAATTTATTTTTTTCTGCCTGCATAGCGCTAAGGCTTTGCGGAGGAAGGTTAAGCTCTTCATAATCGTCCAGTTTTACAGGTTCACGGGTAAGGTGGGCAAATGCCAGCTCTTTTTTGTCCTCCCTTAAAATCACCATGTCACCCTCAATCTCACCTAAATCCTCTGCTTTCCCGCCGGCAGCGATGTAAATTCTCAGGTGGTAACCTTTGTCGGCGAGAAACTTGAAGTCTGCGGGATCGAAGTCCCCCCAGCCTTCCAAACCGGCAATCTGTTTTTCCAGTGCCGCCTTCCGTTCCATGGCAGCCAGTAGATCTTCCTTTAACTGAAGCACTTCCTCTACCGCCTCTGAGGGTTCTAAAGCAGGTGGAGACAGGTCATTTTTACTTTTTAATGAGGCCAAAAAATTATATGCATCTTCTGCCCGGTTTTTCCTGGCAAGAGCGTCATCAACTTCCGATGAAGAATACTGAAAGTCTTCAAGGTGAACGAGGCCAAGTTCGGCCAGCGCATCGAGAGTTAGCTCTTTATCTTTGGTCTGGACAACCATCGATATTTGTTTCATCTCTGCAATCATCGCTTACGCCTCCCTCACCAGTTTATTTTTTGCTAATTTGCCCCGCACAACAGCAGCTGTCTGCTGATCGCCGAGGAAAATATTAATGCGCCTGATATTCTCCTGGGTGTCAGGGATCTTGACCTTTTCGAACAGGTTGACCCGCTGGGTGGTAATTCTTAACTCTTCGCCCAGTAGTTCAGCCTGTTTTTTAAGAATGGAAAGTTCCGTATCTGCAGAATAAAGCTCCTTCAGCTTTTCAACACCTGCGTCCACCCAAAGCGGGTAAAACATCAGGTCATAGGGTATATCCTCGTAAATAACCTCGTTAAACACCGGGATATCAACACCGGCTATGTTAGCGGTTTCCAGATCCGTCTCCTTCACCTTTACCAGTTCGGCAATATTCAAGTTTTCGCCAAAAACATGAACCCAGCTCATCAGTTCAGCGTTGATTCTTTCCCGCTGCTGACTCTTTTCTTTTATTTGCATCTCAACCTGTCGTATCTCCATTTGCAGCAGCTGTTTCTTCAGAACCAGGGTAGGCAAATAGCGCTTGAACCTTTTAAGCTGATCCTTTTGCTTTTTTAATTCATTTTTCGTATACTTGATTTTTGCCATGATCTACACCTTACTACTGTAGTATTTTTCGATCAGATCCGACCTTAATCCTGTTTCCTCCGGTTCAAAACAGCCGCCCAGTATTTCCCACCCTTTATCAAGGGCGTCCTCGAGGGGAATGTTAACGGAAAGATCCATCATTTCCTGTTCAAATAACTGGCCGTATGTTAAAAGTTTTTCGTCCCAGCCTGACATCTTAAAACCCATTGATTTCTTCTCCAGGGACTCCTTGTAGGCGGCGTATAACTTAATCATTCCGTCCATGATGGCACGGTGATCATCACGTGTATCACCATTTACCAGCTGTTTTAACCTGGACAGGGACCCGAATGGCTCGATTCGGCCATTACGAAGATAAAACTGCCCTTCCGTAATATAGCCCGTATTATCGGGGACAGGGTGGGTGACATCATCCCCGGGCATGGTGGTAACACCAAGAATAGTAATTGAACCTGACCCTTCAAAGTCGACGGCCTTTTCGTAGCGCGATGCCAGCTGGGTGTAAAGGTCTCCGGGATAGCCACGGTTGGAGGGAACCTGTTCCATTGTAATAGAGATTTCCTTCATGGCATCGGCAAAGTTGGTCATATCGGTCAGTAAAACCAGGACCCGCTTATCCTGAATGGCAAACTTTTCCGCCACCGCAAGGGCAATATCGGGAACCAGCAGGGATTCAACAACAGGGTCAGACGCGGTGTGAACAAAAAAGACTGTCCTGGACATCACTCCGCCCTTTTCCAGGGTATCTTTGAAGAAAAGATAATCGTCGTACTTAAGTCCCATCCCACCGAGGATAATAATATCAACCTCGGCCTGCAGGGCTATCCGGGCTAAAAGTTCGTTATAAGGCTCTCCCGAAACAGAAAAGATAGGAAGTTTCTGCGATTCTACCAGTGAATTAAAAACATCAATCATGGGAATTCCCGTCCGGACCATATTACGGGGAATAATACGCTTGGCAGGGTTAACAGAAGGGCCACCAATTTCAACCATTGTATCGGCAAGTTCAGGCCCCCCGTCCCGCGGCCGCCCTGAACCATCAAAAATACGCCCTAAAAGATTGGGGGAAAAAGATACTTTCATCGGCTCACCCATGAAACGAACTTCGTCCCCGGTGGATACGCCCCTTCCACCATTGAAAACCTGCAGGGCAACTTCATCACCTTTCAGGCGGATCACTTCCGCCAAAGATGAACCATACCTGCTTCCAACAACGGCAAGCTCTTTGTAGCGCACCCCCGCTGCCTTTACTGTAATAACATTGCCGGAGATCGATTCGATTTTACTGTATACTTTTTGCAATACTAGCCCCTCCTTGACTCGCCTGCCCAAAGACTTTCGGCATCTGCTTCGACCCCTATTTTCTTGTCGTCCAGCAGTTCAGAGATGGTTTTCTCCAGGTCATTAAACTCGTCACTGTTCCATTTTTTACCATTATAGTCCAGGAAGTTCTGCCGCACCCGGTTGAACCAGGAGCGGGCTTCCTCTTTACCGTCAAAATCTAACCTGGCCGTCAGAATGTCAATGATAATATCATAAATATGCTGTTGACGCTCAGGCTCCACGGCAGCATCTACAGGATCAAAAGAGTTCTGCTGGATATAAACATAATCCAGAAACTCTGATTTAAGGTAAATTATGTAATCATCCAGTGAAGTACCCTCTTCGCCAACCACTTTCATCATTTGGCCAACCTCATCACCTTTAAAGAGTACGGACCGGCCATATTCTGTCTTCTGCTGATCGATAATGCCCTCGTACTTTGACCAGGATTCCAGGGGGTGAATAGCAGGATATTTACGGGCGTCAGCCCGCTGTTGCGACAAACCGTGAAATGCGCCCACCACCTTTAACGTGGCCTGGGTTACCGGCTCTTCAAAGTTACCGCCGGCCGGAGAAACAGTGCCGCCGATGGTTACAGAACCGGTATCACCGCTTTTCAGGCGAACAATCCCGGCCCGCTCGTAAAAGGCGGCTATCAGCGATTCCAGGTATGCAGGGAAGGCTTCTTCCCCTGGAATTTCTTCCAGGCGACCGGACATTTCACGCATAGCCTGGGCCCACCTCGAGGTTGAATCTGCCAGCAGCAGAACATTCAGGCCCATCTGCCGGTAATACTCGGCCATGGTTACTGCTGTATAAACCGATGCTTCACGGGCAGCAACAGGCATGGAAGAAGTGTTGCAGATAATGATAGTCCTCTCCATTAAGGAACGGCCGGTTTTCGGGTCGATCAGCTCGGGAAACTCTTTCAGGGTCTCCACGACCTCGCCGGCACGCTCTCCACAGGCAGCAATGATAATAATATCCGCGTCAGCATACCTGGAGGTAATCTGTTGCAGAACCGTTTTTCCGGCACCAAAAGGACCGGGGATGCAATAGGTGCCACCCTTGGCCACGGGGATGAAAGTGTCAATAATTCTTAACTTGGTGATCAGCGTTTCTTCCGGCTTTAAGCGCTCTGCATAGGTTTTAATAGCCCGCTTTACAGGCCAGTTAAATACCATCGATAATTGGTGAAGGTTTCCTTTTTCATCTCTGGCTTCAGCCAACACATCATTAAGGGAATATTTCCCTTCTTCTTTAATGCTCTCTATGGTTAGAACACCCTCAAGCTGAAAGGGGACCATAATCCAGTGGTTAAAAAGACCCTCTTTAACAAAACCGATCTGTTCGCCGGCTTCCAACCTGGCACCAACCTCCACAGTCGGGTTAAACTCCCACTCTTTTTCATCATCGAGAGCCGCCATGTAGACACCGCGTTCTAAAAAGAAGCCACACTGTTCCGCCAGTTCGGGCAGGGGGTTCTGCAATCCATCATATACCTGCCCCAGCAAACCCGGACCTAACTGCACACTGAGCAGGTCACCGCTGAATTCAACAGTGTCGCCCACGCTTATACCAGAAGTCATTTCAAAAACCTGGAGGTCGGCCACGTTGCCCTTGACACGAATGACCTCTGACTTTAATTTCTTATCCCCGGTAATGATGTAACAGACTTCGTTCATCGTAGCCTCACCGGTATATTCCACAGAGACCATGTTTCCACTAACGCCAATTACTTTGTTAATCATTCTCACCCATTTCTATAAGGTAATCAGTTTATTAACTTTCCGTTAGAGCAGCGTACTCTTTTTCGAAAGAATCTCTGCCAAGTTCCTCTTGAAATTTTTCCTGGCGCAGGGCAAGTTGAAGCTTTAAATAATAGATGACCAGGGCTTCAAAGTCAAAATAGTGGCGAGCACCTATTTCTTCTAAATAGTTCCACCGCATTTGGTCCAAATATCGTTCCGCATCTAGCGGTGATTCTAAAGCCATGGCAGCACGCACCTCTTCAAGCAGGCTGTAGTTGCCGGGCAGGTCTTTTAGAGTTGGTGGAAGTTCAAATGGCAGCTTTGAAACCCGGGCCTTGGCCAGCTCCACACGCAGTTCCTTTTCCCAGGAAAGTATCCGGTCAGCAAAAGAAAAGCCCGTTGGCTCCGTTAAGCCCCAACGACATTTGAGTAAAATTCGGTAATCCTTTGCTGCTATGGTATCTTCAGCAAATTCTAAAAAAGACTCTTCAGAGATTGGAATTTTTTCGCCCAGCTTTAAAGTTTTCAGGGCTGCTAAGGTGTAAAAGTAGTTTTTCATAAAACTTTCCTCCAGGCAACTGTATATCTTAGTCTTTTATATCCTCTTTCAAAGCTGCCGCGAGGTCCGGGGACAGAGCTTGAGACAAGACCTCAGCTATACTTTCCTTTGAGAAATCATATAAAACCCCGCTGCTGCCACCGATACGAAAACCTTTATCAAATTTAGCAGAGGGGATAATTTCCACTCCATCCTTGAGATTCTGCGATAATTTTCCTTTTAAAGACTCTTTTAATTTTTCGGCATCATTTGATGAGAGAACCACCCTGATGCCCTCTTCGCCCTTATCAACCCAGGCGCTAACCATTTCTACTATAATTTTCTCTGTTAAAGAAGTTGTCAGTGCCGTATCTACAGATTCAATAATCACTGCGTCAAATCGTTTCATAAGTTGCTTGTCCAAACCAATTAAAACATCGCGGGCGGCCTGCTTAATAGCAGCTTCACCGGCAGCTTTTTGCTGCTCGATCTCCTGTTCTGCCTGCGCCTTCATCGATTCCGCCCTGGACTGGGCATCCTTAATTATCTGGGATGCATTTTCCTCTGCTTCGGAAATAATCTTTTCAGCCTCAGCCTCGGCCGCAAGGACACCCTCGTTTTTAATTTTGTCAATAAGTTCTTTTACCTGAATAGTCATACTCCACCATCCTTTAAACTGATACTGGTTTACTATCTCGCAGAATTTAAATCAAAGACTGTAACAAAATAATCTGATCCATGCTGCAATAGTAAATTTTATCCAAGCCTTTATCCCTCAGTAAATAAATAACCCTCTGTAAATTATAGCTTTAAGGGTTCTTTTGGATTTGCCGGCGAAGTTCATGGGTAATCATTATCTTGTTCAGCTGATACAGTTATTAATGGTCCAGTCATTGCTAAGCGAAAGTCAAAATGCAGGCAAATCTCTTAATTGTGCAAAAAATTAAACGAATCCAGATCACAACACGAAAAATATTATACTATAAACCTAACGTTTATTCCAGCCTCGGTAAAAATCTCTTTCGCCAAATCATCGGGATAATTGGCAGCCAGCACCAGCGATCTAATTCCGGCGTTAATGATCATCTTGGCGCATACCGCACAGGGATAGTTTGTACAGTAAAGAACTGCCTTATTGATAGCTACACCATGTACTGCCGCCTGGATAATGGCATTTTGCTCTGCGTGCAGGCCCCGGCACAACTCATGCCTTTCCCCGGATGGCACCTTTAACTCTTCCCTCAGGCAGCCAACCTCCCTGCAATGTTTAAGCCCTGATGGGGTACCATTATAACCGGTTGTCAAAATACGCTTGTTTAACACCAACAGGGCTCCCACCTTACGCCGCAGGCAGGTTGAACGGGAAGCCACCACCGATGCTATTTCCAAAAAATACTGATCCCAATCGGGCCGCTTATCCATAGCTATCTCCTGCTGCATCAGGCTGTCCCAAAAAGGCGATCTCCTGCATCGCCAAGGCCCGGAACTATATAGGCTTTGTCATTCAGCTTTTCATCGATGGACGCCAGGTATATTGTAACATCAGGATGACTATCGGTAATCGCTTTAATACCCTCTGGCGCAGCAATCAGGCTCATGATCTTAATCTTTTTCGCTCCTGCCTCTTTAAGCAGCGTTAGCGCATGAACAGCTGATCCGCCGGTTGCCAGCATTGGCTCGAGTAAATAACAATCAACATCTTCTATATCTGGCGGGAGGTTATTATAATACTGAACCGGAATATGAGTGTCGTGATCCCTGTACAGCCCTATGTGGCCGGCTCTTGCATAGGGGAAAAGACGCAGCGCGCCGGGCACCATACCAAGCCCGGCCCTGAGAACTGCAACAAATACCGGTTCCTTGGCACTAATTTGAGTGCCTTTTCCGGGACCTACCGGTGTTACCAGGTCAGCTTCAACCGTCGCTATGTCCCGGATAGCCTCATAGAGCATAAGAGCGGTAATTTCTTCAACCAGTCCCCGGAATTGCCAGGTCTGTGTCTCTACACGCCGGCAGAGGGAAAGCTTATGCTGTACCAGCGGATGATCGACTACAACTACCTGTTCCAAAAAAATCAACTCCTTCTAAAAATAATATACTTTAAAAGCGCTGCAAAGTTCTGCAACCCTGCTTCGCACTTTTTCCAGGCGCTTCTTATCGTTCCTGTAGTTAATGGTTTCTGCGATGAGAGCTGCAATTTCTAACATCTGGCCGGTTTCCATTCCCCGGGATGTTAGAGTCGGAGTGCCCAGCCTGATGCCGCTGGGGTCATTAGCCCCTTTAGGGTCATAGGGGATTACATTTTTATTGACTGTTATGTGTACACTTTCAAGCAGCGCCTCCGCTTCCTTACCACTAATGGCATTGCTGCGCAGGTCAACGAGCACCAGGTGCGTATCAGTCCCACCCGTTAAAAGCTTAAACCCTTCAGCAGCAAGCCCCTCGGCAAGAGCCCGGGCATTGGCAACTACTTTTTCCTGGTACTTCACAAAACCGGGAAGCTGCGCTTCTTTAAAAGCAACCGCCTTAGCTGCAATGATATGCATCAGCGGCCCTCCCTGTAAACCGGGAAAAACTGCTTTATCTATAGCAGCAGCATATTCACTGCGGCAAAAAATCATCCCGCCCCTGGGGCCGCGAAATGTTTTATGCGTAGTAGCTGTAACCAGGTCGGCGTATAAAACTGGGTTCGGGTGAACACCTGCCGCTACCAAACCTGCAGTATGAGCCATGTCAACAAGAAAAAGGGCTCCAACTTCTTTTGCAATGGCGGCAAACCCTTCAAAATCAATAAACCTGGGGTAGGAACTGGCTCCGGCAATGATCAGCCTGGGCTTAGTTTCCCTGGCAATCTTTCTAACATTCCCGAGATCAATTAAACCTGTTTCACGATTTACCCCGTAGCTGAATGCCTGATAGTAGATACCTGAGATGTTAACCTTACTCCCGTGAGTCAGGTGCCCACCGTGACTTAAATCCATACCTAAGATTTTATCACCCGGCTGCAGGAAGGCCAGGTAGACAGCCATGTTGGCCGAAGTGCCTGAGTGTGGCTGAACATTAACATGCTCTGCAGAAAAAATCTCTTTTGCCCTTTTAATGGCCAGCTCTTCTGCCCGGTCCACAAAAGTGCATCCTCCATAATAGCGAGCCCCTGCATACCCTTCTGCGTATTTATTAGTTAAAACCGACCCCTGGGCCTGGAGCACAGCTCTGCTCACCAGGTTTTCAGAGGCGATCATGATCAAGTTTTCCTGCTGACGCTTTTCTTCTTCATTAATAGTTGCCGCAATCTCGGGGTCAACTTCCCCCAGCAGTTCAAAACCTAATCTAAAGCCTGGTTCATTCATGTTGTATCATCCTTATCTGGTGTTTTCTAATGCAGTAACTTTATCTACCCGGCCTTGATGGCGCCCTCCTTCAAAAGAAGTAGCCAAAAAAACATCGATAATTTCCAACGCAAGCCCCACCCCGGTTACCCGGGAACCGAGTGCAAGAATGTTGGCATTATTGTGTTGACGGGCGCAGCGGGCTGAATATGACTCAGCACATAGTGCTGCCCTGATCCCTTTACGCTTGTTTGCCGCAATCGACATACCAATTCCGGTTCCGCAGATGAGAATGCCGAAGTTAACCTCCCCGTCCTGCACCGCTCCTGATACTGTTTCAGCAGTGTCAGGATAATCTGAACTCTCCCTGGAGAATACGCCGCAATCCTTTATTAGGCAACCCCTGCTTTTTAACTGCTCTGCTATCTCTTCTTTTAAGTTGTAACCGGCATGATCGCTTCCCAGGGCTATCTTCATCTTCTAACCCCTCCCATGATTATTAGCCTGAATGCCCATTTTCCGAGGCAAATTTTAGATTTAATTTCTTGATACTGCTTCGTATTTCCTCTAAAACGTCCCGATATTTTTCTAAGCCCAAGCCTATCGGATCTTTAATGTCAGGAAAATCTCCAGATATGCCGGCGTATGGCTTTAAAACAAAACATTTCCCAGCGGCAGAAGGAAAGCGAAAATTTAATTCACGAAGTTGTGATTCTGTCATGGTCAGGATAAGATCAGCACTGTCAATGATCTCGCTATTAACCTGCCTGGCCCTGTGGCCTGCCAGGTCAATCCCTTCTGCAGCCAGGAGTTGGCGCACAGGTTCAGAAACAGCCTGCCCTTCATAAGCTGCCAAACCGGCAGATGAAGCTTTTACCTTAAAAGGCAGGTTGGCCCCCGGCTGCCCGGCATTTAGCAGCGCTTCGGCCATGGGGCTGCGACAGGTATTGCCGGTACATACGAAAAGTATAATAAGCATCTATACGCCTCCAGGTTAATCCAAAATCCTGATAATTCTTGTCGCTGCCTTTGCAAGCCTGTTCATTACTGCCAAACCCAGGCCTGCCTGGTCTGTTTCTTCTGCAAGAATAAGATCATATCCTTTATTGTCGAAGTAGCGCAGGCTGTAATAGAGTTTGGAAGCAATTTCATCAATATCTCCAGCCCTCTGAGTGTGTTGGTTTAGATCAAAGTTTAGAAGAGCTGCTTTTTTACCCCTCTTACCATAGTAGGCAGCGAGTTCCCTGAGAATTTTTTTCCTTCCCGGCGGCGAACCTGTAACCAGCAAAAGGGGAATGCGGGGTTTATAGTGACGGTATTTCATTCCCGGCGAAGAAGGTAAATGAGTAGCGTGACTCTTACCGGATAGAGCTATCGACATACCGAGAACTTTTTCCAGGCTCTCTTTTGACAGTCCTCCCGGCCTTAAAATAGCTGGCCTGGAAGCTGTTAAATCAAGCACTGTCGATTCAACCCCAATTGCACAGGGCGTACTCATTATTACAGCATCTATCTTGCCTGCAAGATCATCAATGACGTGCTTATACGTTGTGGGGCTGGGGCTGCCTGAAAGATTAGCGCTTGGCGCTGCAACCGGTAATTTCGCTTCTTTAATCAGGTTCAACGCTTCGCTGCGGTCAGGCATCCTTACTGCAACGGTCTCTAAACCTGCGCTAACCAGGGGTGATACCGCTGGAGCCCTTTCAAGAACAAGGCTCAACGGGCCGGGCCAAAATGACTCAGCAAGAATGTAGGCCTGATCAGGAATATTTTGCGCAACACTTTCCAGCTCCTCAACCGCCGATAGATGCACAATAAGAGGATTATCTGCAGGGCGGCCTTTCGCTGTAAATATTTTTTTTACCGCGCTGCTGTCAAGAGCAGATGCACCAAGGCCGTAAACGGTTTCAGTCGGAAATGCAACCAGGCCACCGTTTTGAAGAATAGAGGCAGCTTTCTTAATTGAAGGTGATTCGCTGCTTAGCAGCAGCGTCCCCTTGATCCGCCTGGCCCTATAATTACCCATCTTCATTCCCCGTTATCCCGGTAAAATCTAACTTGCCAGCCAAAACAAGCTGACCGTCTATTCTTTTAATACATGTTATTCGGACTTATTCTTCAAGAACCAGGTTTGCTATATTGTTGGCATGATCTGCTATCCGTTCAAGATTGCTGAGTAGATCCAGGTAGATAACCCCTGACTGTGGATAGCATTTTCGGGTGTTGATCCGATCAATATGGCTCATGCGCAGGTTCTTTTCCATCTCATCTACTTCATCATCTTCAACTACTATCTGTTTTGCCAGCTCATGGTTATCATTTCTGTATGCGATAATCGCCCTTTCCAACATTGAATCCACCTTGCTGTAGAGCTCATTTATCTCATCCAGGGCAGTCGTAGAAAAGGGAAGTCTTTCCTCGGCTTTTAATTCCCCCAGCTGTACAATGTTTTCCGAGTGATCTCCTATCCGCTCCAGGTCATTGGCTGCTGACATCATATGCCCGACTGCATTGGATTGTTCACGTGACATGGAGTGCTGGGAAAGATCTGCAAGGTAAATATTGATCTCTTTTTCAAGGCCGTCAATCAGGTCTTCCATTTGCTCAATGTGCTTAATTTTTTTTAGATCGCCATGTATAAATACCTGGATAGATTCACCAAGCATTTCCCGGGCAATAGAAGCCATGCGCAGGAGTTCCTGTTTTGCTCCCCCAATCGCCACAGCAGGAGTTCTTAAAATTCTTGGATCGAGATATTTAGGTCCAAATTCGATCTTTTCATCTTCTCCGGGAATGATATAGCAGACCAGCCTGGTAAAATATTTTAAGAAAACAAGGAAGATGATCGTATTAAAAAGGTTGAACGCGGTATGGGTATTGGCAACCTGGCGGGGGACGGTATTAGCTGTTTCCACAAGAATTGATGTAAATGGCTGCAAAAAGATCAGGGCAAGAATTACACCGATAAGGTTAAATAGGACATGGGCCACAGCAGCACGCCGCGCAGCAACATTCGCTCCAATCCCGGCCAGGATAGCTGTAATGCTGGTGCCCACATTGGTCCCCAAAACTAGAGGCACTGCAGAGTGAAATGGGATAAGATCCTGGAGGGTCAGGGCGATAATGACTCCTGTAGCTGCACTGCTGCTTTGTATAAGGGCTGTGAAGATTGCGCCGGCGAGGATGCCAAGAATAGGATAAGCGCTGAACTGGGCCAGCATGTTGTGGAAAGCATCCAGTTCCCGCAGCGGCATCATACCGTTTGACATGGTTGTCATACCGAGAAAAAGCAGCCCAAAACCGAGCACTGTCTGCCCCAGGTACCTCTGGAACCGCCTGCGTCCAAAGAAGTTGAGCAGGGAACCGATACCGATAGCCGGAAGAGCAATTACACCGATTTTGAAAGATACAATTTGGGCAGTGACAGTGGTGCCTATATTGGCACCGATAATCACACTAATGGCCTGGGAAAGATTCATCAGGCCGGCATTGGCAAAGCCAACAACCATTACTGAAGCCGTGCTGCTGCTTTGAACAAGAATGGTGACAAGTATTCCGGTCAATACACCGATTACCGGTTTATTGGTTAAGATTTCCAAGATACGGCGAAACCTGTCACCAGCTGCCTTCTGCATGCCGGAAGCCATAATCTGGATGCCGAATAAGAAAAGCCCAAGGCCGCCAAGAGTACTAAAGGCTATATCCCAGAACAATAAATTGCCCCCTGCCGAATTGGCTTATTGGTATAGTTCGCAAAGCACATTATAAAGTATACTTCTGCTTTTTTCAATCTAATCCTTGTTAAAGTTCTTGTGTTATAATATATAATTATCAGAAGGAGCTGATTTAGATTGCCAGGGTTGATGCGTTTCGGTATTTCCATGGAAAAAGACCTGTTGGAAAGACTTGATCGTGAGATTGTTAAACGAGGTTATCCCAACCGCTCTGAAGCTATAAGAGATTTAATTCGCAACCAGCTGGTAGAACTTGATTGGTCTAACGATGAAGAGGAAGTAGCCGGAACAATTACTATAATCTACAACCATCACGTCCGGGGGTTGAGCGATCTTTTACTTGAATTACAGCACGAACACCACGAAATGATAATATCAGTTATGCATGTTCATCTCGAGCACGATCACTGCCTTGAAGTTATGGTAATCAAGGGTCGCGCTGCCGAAGCGAAAGAGCTGGCAGGCAGGTTAATTGGCGTTAAAGGAGTTAAACACGGCAAATTGACCATAACCTCTACAGGCAAAGGATTAACTTAAATAACCTTATGGAATGAAGGCTTCTACCACCCTTGGAAGCCCGGCAAGGTCAGGATAACAGCAGATCTCCGAAAAAAGTCCGGAATCTTCAAGTAGTTTTTTAACTTCCATTTCTTGCGATGACCCAATTTCAAATATCAGCATAAACGGGGTTTTAACGTACGGGGGCAACCTGCCAATTATCTGCCGGTAACCATCTAGGCCGTCCAGCCCCCCATACAGGGCTTCAACAGGCTCATATTCTTGTATACCCGGCGGTAAGTTTTTTATTTCATCAGCGCTGAGGTAAGGCGGATTTGCTACAATAAGGTTAAAAGTTGCACCTGGGGCCCTGTCTGTCAAAACATCAAAATAATCTCCTTCCAGCCAGGTGATTTTTTCGTTTATTCTATATTCTTTAGCATTTAGCCTGGCTAAATCCAGCGCTTCCGGCGAAAGATCAACAGCATATAATTCAGCATCAGGCAGTTCCAGGCCAAGCGTCACCGCAAGGACACCGCTGCCCGTTCCAAGATCCAGTATATACGGTTTACTAACACCGCTCTTTATTAATATTTCGGCAAAATGGAGCGATTTTTCTATTACCAGTTCAGTTTCAGGCCTGGGAATTAAAACCCTGCGGTCAACGCGAAACAACCTGCCATAGAAATACTTTTGCCCGGTTATATAAGCAACCGGTTCTCCTTTAACCCTGCGTTTAACCAGACCAAGAAAAGAGTTGTATAACGCGCGTGGTAAAAGATCCTGTTTTTTTAAATACAGCTGGAGCCTATCTGTTTTCAAAATAAATGCCAGCAATATTTCCGCCTCAATTAAGGGATCGTCAATTGAGGCCTTTTTCAAACTAAAAGAAGCTCTGTGCAGAGCTTCGTCTATCGTCAGTGATAACAAGCCGGTTCTAATCTCCCGTCTCTTCTAACTTTTCAGCTCTTTCATTGGCAATCAACGCTTCGATTATATCATCTAACTGTCCTGCCAGGATTAAGTCCATTTTATGCAAAGTCAACCCTATCCGGTGATCGGTAACCCTGTTCTGGGGAAAATTATAGGTGCGAATCCTTTCACTTCTATCACCGCTGCCAACCATGGTTTTCCTGGCTTCTGCCTGTTCAGCTGTTTGCTCTGATATATACTTATCCAAAAGCCTGCTGCGAAGAATACGCAAGGCTTTTTCCTTGTTTTGCAGCTGCGATTTTTCATCCTGGCAGCTTACAACTACACCTGTCGGAAGGTGAGTTATCCGTACTGCGGATTGCGTTGTATTAACGCTCTGCCCGCCAGGGCCTGTTGCGCAAAAAGTATCCACTCTTAAATCCTGGGGATTGATTTCTACCTCAACTTCTTCAACTTCGGGAAGCACGGCAACGGTTGCCGCAGAGGTGTGAATACGTCCTCCCGATTCAGTTGTTGGTATGCGCTGCACCCTGTGTACACCACTCTCATATTTAAGACGGCTGTAAGCGCCTGTACCATCTATGCCAAGGATTGCCTCTTTAAAACCGCCAATATCAGTCTGATGGGCATCTACAATTTCAACCTTGTAATTTTTACTTTCAGCATAGCGGGAGTACATTTTTAATAGATCGGCAGCAAAAAGCGCTGCTTCGTCTCCGCCGGTTCCTGCTCTTATTTCAATAAAAACGCTTTTATCGTCATAGGGGTCTTTAGGTAGAAGAAGCTCTTTCAGATCAATTTCCAATTTTTCTTTCTCATCTCTGAGCTCACTGACCTCTTTTTGCAGGTAGTCAGACATTTCCTCCTCCTGGCTTTCCTCAAGCATCTCTTCTGCTTCAGCCATCTCGGCATCAACCTCAACCAGGCGGCGATAGGCCTCAACAACAGGAGTAATGGCAGACATTTCTTTTGACATTTTAAGCCATTCATCCCGCTGTTCAAGAACTTTAGGATCACTGAGCTGTTTTTCCAGCTCTTGATAGCGTTCTTCAATAATTTTTAGTTTATCCTGCATTCCATATCTCCCCGCACAATCGGTTTCCTTTAACTTTCAGGCAGGCATTAAAAAAGAGCAGAGCATCAAGCCCTGCTCTTTCTCTTTACATGCCGTATTTACGTTTAAAGCGCTCCACTCGTCCCCCGGTATCAACAAATTTTTGTTTTCCGGTAAAAAACGGATGGCATTTGGAGCATATCTCCACTTTCAAGGTTTCACTGGTTGAGCCTGTCTCAAATGTTTCACCGCAGGCACAGGTTACCTTGGTGCGGTAATATTTTGGGTGAATATCTGTTTTCATTGTCTTGATCCTCCTTAAGGCATTCCCGGTATAGAATAATAGCATATTGCCCTCTATTGTGCAACAGCTAAAGATAATAAACCTACATGGTGTGCATGTTGCCAAGAAAGTCTTCATTAGTCTTAGTCTTTTTCATTCTATCCATAAGCGCTTCGAGGAATTCTACACTGGTGCTGCTGCCCATAGCGCGTCTTAAAGCCCACATTAACTCAATTTTGTGTTCGTCAAGCAGCAGCTCTTCCCGACGTGTCCCGGACCTGGAAATATCCATTGCCGGGAAAATACGCCGCTCGGCAATTTTCCGATCCAGGTGCAGTTCCAAATTGCCTGTGCCTTTAAATTCCTCGTAAACCACATCATCCATCCTGCTGCCCGTATCAACTATTGCAGTAGCCAGGATGGTCAGGCTGCCACCGCCATCAATATTCCGGGCTGCGCCAAAAAACCTTTTCGGTTTGTAAAATGCCCCCGGGTCAATACCGCCTGATAACGTACGCCCGCTTGGTGGGATAACCAGGTTGTAAGCCCTGGTAAGCCTCGTAATGCTGTCCAGGAGCACAGCTACATCACGGCCCTGCTCCACCAGGCGCTGGGAACGCTCAAGCACGAGTTCTGCGATGTGAATATGGTTTTCCGGTTTTTGATCAAATGTTGAACTTACTACATCTGCATCTACACTGCGCTGCATATCTGTAACCTCTTCAGGCCTTTCATCAATCAACAGGATGATAAGCTCAATTTCAGGATGATTGATTGATATGCTGTTGGCCAGCTGCTTTAGGAGCATCGTTTTTCCTGCCTTTGGCGGTGAAACAATTAAGCCCCGCTGGCCTTTTCCAACTGGGACCAGGAGGTCAATAATCCGGGTGGACAGGATATGGGACTTGGTTTCCATCCTGATCTGTTCATCAGGGTGAATGGGAACCAGGGAGGTAAACTTTTTACGGTGGGCCATTTTTTCCGGATCTTCGTCATTTATTTCCTCTACCTGAAGCAGAGCATAATAGCGTTCATTATCCTTGGGAGGTCGTATACGACCTTTAATCATATCTCCGGTGCGCATGTTAAAACGCCGGATTTGCGAAGCAGAAATATATATATCATCTTCAGAGAAGTAATATTTATTACGCCGCAGGAAACCGAACCCGTCAGGCATGATCTCCAACATGCCAGAAGCGCTAAATTGTTCGCCATTTTCAGAGAACAGCTTAGTTAGGGAATCGATCAACTCCTGCTTGCGCATGGTTGATTGGCCCTTGATCTCGTGTTCTTTTGCCAACCGGTGAAGATCATTCAGAGTCATGGTTTTTAACTTTTCTGTTTCCAACAGAAACCACCGCCTTTGCTTAATTGCCACCCACTTTGAACAGCATGAGTGCTGCTGTGAGGTAGCCTAAAAAAATCAGTAATGTATCAAAACCTACCCGGATTACTGTCCTGTCCGAGCGGAACAACAGCCCGAAAACAAAGATGGAACTTAACATAACAACCATCAGGGCGGATAAAATGTTTCCTTCTGAAGCTGCGCTTAACAGCGGTCCTTTACTGTAAAACAGATCGGCAATAAAAATAATAAACAGGTTCATAAAGTTTGCCCCGAAAATATTGGCCACTGCCATATCCGAAAATCCGAGGCGCACTGCGCTCATCGTTGTAACCAGTTCGGGCAGGGAAGTGCTTATTGCCAAAAATATTGAACCCACAAATGTGTAACCAAGACCGGTTTCAATTGCAATCCTGTCCGTGGCATTAACCAACAGCAATCCGCTGACCAGGATAAATATTGCAGCAATAAGGAAGTTGGTAAGAGCCCTGCCAACGGTTAAATCCTTCCCCTGAATATAAATATTGTCTGCTGCTTTAATCTCAACAAATGCTTTTTTTTCATTTACATAGATCAGCCTGCTTCCCAGCAGGTAAACCCCTGCTATAAGCAGCGTTTCAAGGCCTATCCAGCCGATAGGAAAATATGTCACACCCAGCAGGCCAATTGATGCCAGGCTTATTGTCATAATACTCAAGGAGACTGTAATAATGTGCGCCTGGCTGATTCGTGATGACAGAGGGCCTTTTCCTTCAACCAGGTCAATCACAAACAGGATTGCAATATTGAACAGGCAGCTGCCCAATATATTACCCGTGGCCAGGTCTGGCGCATTAATTGCCACTGCGCTCAGGGTTGTCACCAGTTCTGGTAGAGAAGTGGCCAGCGGTAAAAGCAGAACTCCTGCCCATGCTGTTCCGATACCGGTTTTCTTGGCAACTATTGCGGCATTACCGGTTAACCTGCTGCCTGCCAGAACAATAATTACCGCACAAATTAGAAACTGCAGCCATGGATTGATCATGTTGCTCCCGGTTTAAAGCATTCTTCTTTGCCTGTTTATATGGCAATAAAGGCTCAATATAATTTTTCGTGTCCTTTATGAAAGGGAAAGCTAATTATTAAATTTCTATTTAGGAATAGTTAGCTACATAAAGGAGTGGGTGACTTCGATTTTCTTATCCGGTAGAAAGGTATTCGATATAGAGGCCAATATTCCTGCAAGTTTTTAAAAATATTAAAGCAAAAGTAAAACCTAAAGCTCTAAATATGATTAAGAAATGGATTTGACCTAATCTCATCGCCGATAGTCGTTTGTGGGCCGTGGCCGGTATAGACGATTGTAGATTCAGGCAAGGCTAATAATTTATGCCTTATGCTTTCCATTAATGTATTGTAAGAACCCCCGGCTAAGTCAGTTCTGCCAATTGAACCGGCAAATAAAGTATCACCGCAGAAGAGAGCATCATTGTTTAAGAAACATACACCGCCCGGAGTATGGCCAGGTGTTGCAATTACCCTTAAGCTTACATTGCCAAAACTAATTTCATCTCCCTCTGAAATAAAGCGATCAGGATCCGGCTGTTTGCGAAGAACAAGGCGTAAACCAAACCCGGGATTTCTATACAAATCCAAATCCTTTTCACTAAGCATGATCGGAACCCTATAGTCTTCTTTCAACCTGCCATTTGCGCCAATATGATCAACATGGCCATGCGTATTTAAAATGTATTTGAGTTTCAGGTCAAGCGACTTTATATTTGTTGAAATTGCCGCTCCTTGAGCACCCGGATCAATAACTACCGCTTCCCTGGTTTCAGGGCAGTAAGCAATATAACAGTTAGTTGAAAACATGCTTACTACAAGACATTTAACCTGCATGCTAACAATCATCCTTTCAATTAATAGACCTGTTATAGGAAAGCGCCTTGCGGATTGCAGGAAGCAGATCTGTTAGGTCCTGCAGCTTTTCTTCAATAGCGCTTCTTATCTCCCTCCTGCCGATCAGCAAGGCCGGAACCCAGTTTAAGGTATGCTCCCTGGTAGAAAGGTCTTCCATGTTGCCATGGTCACTGGATACAATTATAAAAGTGTTATCAAAATCAACTTTTTCATAAAGCCTTCCAATAAAACGATCAAGCTTAGTAACTTCTTTTTTTGCGTCCGCCTTGTTTGCAGAATGGCCAACAAGGTCGCTGAGAAAGTATTCAAACATACAAAAGTGGAACCCATTACTCAGGTTTATCAAATTATCGGCCCCTTTTTCAGGCTCGATCAGTGCGATATCATATCCCTGGCACAGAAGCAGTTCATTTGTAATATCCATGTAAACTGCTTTTCCCCTGCGCAGGCAGTTAAGATCTTTAAATTGCAGCTCCCCGTAATAGGTAATCAAGGTTGAGCACGAGTAATTGTTGCCCTGCAGGCCATCGTGGAGCATTGCAAAAAATTCAGGGCGGTATGCATTAACAAAAGAAACCCTATATCCGGCTTCTTTAAGCTTTTTGAAGAGCCCTTTTGAGGCCAGCAATTCCCTGAGCTGTTCATCAGGAAAACCGTTTAAGTGAGAACCTATAAGAGCAGCAGCGTTTTCACCGGTAAAAATTGAAGCCTGTCCGGTTGCGCTTTGCGGAAAACCTTCTACGCCCAATGTAGCATCAAGGCCCAGCAAACTGGCATCAGGCCCTTTATAGCCAATCGACTCGGTAGTTAAACGATTCCCTTCCAGAATACTATCCAGGCCAGGGGTTTCAGTGTAGGAGAAAGGGTTTGAAGGCCCGTCTATGCCGAGACCTACTCCGTCTATAAATACAAAAATGAGATTCAAACCAGCTCACCTGTAATTTTCTCTATAGTAAGGACTAATACCGGGATAACCAGGTATGGTCATCCCGGTTTAAGCATTTAGTCAAGTTAGTTATTTTCTTCCGACTCATTATTATCATCATTTTCTGGAGCAGGAACATATAACGGGCTGTCGTCAGGCCTTTCTCCAAAAGTAACTAGAACATCAAGCCGTTCACCATTCCTGTAATAGGTAATAGTAACAGTATCATCAGGGTAATAATCCAGCAACCTGTCAAACAACTGGGCAAAATATTGAACTTCTTTACCGTCTATTTCAACTATAATATCACCCTGCTCTAAACCGGCTTCATCAGCTGAAGTACCCGGGGCGATATCAACAATTAGTACCCCCTTTTCCGGTTCTTCTCCGCTGTAATCAATCCAATCTTCGAGCACTACCCCTATGTGAGGGCGAATAACACGGCCGTGCTCAACGAAATCATCCACGACCCTTTTAACAGTATTGCTTGGTATCGCAAGGCCAATTCCCTCTACCCCCATCAGGCTGATCTTAGCCGTATTAATACCAATTATCTCTCCATTCAGGTTAACAAGGGGCCCACCGCTGTTACCCGGATTAACAAGGGCATCAGTCTGGATGAAGGTATAGGCATAGCCGCTTCCGGGAAACCTGACCTGGCGATCAAGGGCACTTATTATTCCTGCTGTTACAGTTTGCTGAAAGTAGCCCAGGGGATTACCAATAGCCATAACCGTTTCGCCAACCCTGGCTTCAGCCGAGTTTCCCAGTGGCATTTCAATTAACCCGGTTTCGTCAATCTTTAGTAACGCAAGATCGGTTAAAATATCTTCACCAACAATGTCTGCTTCGTAACGCCCTTTACCGGGGATTAAGACTGACACCTTATCAGCGCCTTCAATAACGTGGTGATTTGTAACTATATAGCCGCTTGAATCTATTATAACGCCTGAACCAGATTCGACCTCTTCTAAGCGCTGCTCCCCGAAACGGGTAATGTTTACATGCTTGTTTACACTGACTACTGCCGGCATCACTTGATCCACTATATCTGCAAGATTCATTTCATATCCCGGCAACACTGACGGGGGTGGTTCTTCCTGCACAGCTTCTGCATCTTCTTCAGTAACTGGCAAAACAAGCTCTTGCCCGGGGGATAAATAGTGCACGAAAAGACCGTAAACCAGAACTGCTCCAAGCAAAATCCCAAGAATCCCAAAAGACAAGTAACCTATGAAAGACCAGATCCCGCCTCGACGGGAAACCGGGTGTTCTCTAAAGTTGTTTTCCATAATAACAACCTCCTTTATCATAAGTTTATAATAATATGCTGTTTACGTAAAGCAGGGACGCCATATAGAATATCCAAAGCGTCCCTTATATTCTTTATAAACTGCATTATTTGTATGTTTTTATACTTAAAAGCTATAAGCATTTAGAAACATCTTCTACAGTTAGCCTGGTGTGCATACACTAGATCAGTCTAGATTGCCTGCTCTATTTTCAAATCCCTTGTCATGTACTCTATTTATACTGGCTCCAAGGGAGATGAGCTTACCTTCAAAGTGATCATAACCCCTGTCAACATGATCCACTGCACTGATTTCACTATCACCTTCTGCAGCCAGGGCTGCAATTATCAGGGCAGCGCCTGATCTTAAATCCGGTGCAGTTACCGGGGCCCCGGTAAGCGGATAGCCGCCTTCTATCAGAGCTGTACGACCTTCTACTTTAATATGGGCGCCCATTCTTTTCAGCTCATCAACATGGTTAAAACGCCCATCAAATACATTTTCTGTGACAACACTCAAACCCTTTGCCGCTGTCAGGAGCACCATCGCAGGTGGCTGAAGATCGGTCGGAAAACCTGGGTAGGGAAAAGTTTTCAGATCTGAGGGGGAAAGTGGTGTGTCAGCCTCCACCCTGATAGTTTCAGGCGCTAAAATAACCTTTGCGCCGGTTTCTCTCAGCTTGGCAGTTATGGCTTCAAGGTGCTTGGGTATCACATCTTCCACTGTTACAGCACCCCCTGTTGATGCTGCCGCCAGCATGAAAGTCCCCGCTTCAATTCTGTCAGGGATTACCGTATGCCTGGCAGAGTTGAACTTTTTAACGCCCTCAATACGAATCACATCTGTTCCAGCTCCCCGAATAGATGCGCCCATCGCATTTAAAAAGTTAGCAAGGTCAACAATTTCAGGCTCTTTTGCAACATTTTCCAGTACAGTCTTGCCTTCAGCTGCTGCCGCAGCAAGCATTAAATTAACTGTTGCCCCTATACTGACAACATCAAGGTATATGCGCGCTCCGGTTAATTTTTCTGCAGTGAGGGTAATCATACCATGCTCAATATTTATCTTCGCCCCAAGAGCAGAAAAACCCTTAAGATGTTGGTCGATTGGACGGGGACCCAGGTCACAGCCTCCAGGTATTGGAACTTCAGCCTGTCCAAAACGCGCAAGCAGGCTTCCCATAAAGTAATACGAAGCCCGCATTTTTTTTACCAAATCATATGCCGGTGCAACTTTAGATAGACTGCCTGGAGTAAGGTCAACTGCGTCTACTCCTCTTCTGCGGATATTGACCCCCAGGTTTTCCAAGATGCTGATCATTGTCCTGACATCAGTTATGTCTGGTAAATTATCAATTTGAACTGTATTGGCTGTCAATACCGCTGCCGGTAGAATAGCTACAGCTGAATTTTTTGAACCGCTAATCTTAACCCTGCCACTTAGTGCGGTCTTACCTTTTACAATAAATTTTTCCATATTGACCTCCCTAAAGCTGAACTACAGTGTTTGACAAAATAAGCCCTGCTAAATCAAGGCTGTTGATCAGGGAAAATTATATCCTGCTCTATATTACCTGTAAACGCGTTAATATAAAAGTGTTTATTATCATTTAACACGATTCGCCAAACCGGCGGTATCTCCCACTTTTCAGCATCATACTCGCCACTAAAAAACCCTAATTTCATCTGTTCTATTGTTCTTTCTTCCGGGCTTGGGCCCAGTTCGTTAACGAAACTCGTTAGCGCTTCTGTTGCAGATATCAGCTCCATCTCACGGCTTGGGATCCTTTCAACCGGTTCAAGCCAGTATATTTCAACAACAGACAATTGATCTGAAACAGTAATTACTTTTAACTGGCTGGCATAGATAAACAAATCACCTGCAACCTGGTAGTAGTGAAATACTATCCGTCCTGATTCACTCTTTTCAAGATAATCAAACCTGATCCCTTCAGGCATAAGGTTATTATCTCTTAAAAAAGCTTCTAGCTTTTCTGTCAGTTCTTTAGTTTCCATGTCTAACAGGTTATCGGCTAGAACAATTCCCGGCTCAAAATGTATCCTCACAAGCCCACTGGGATAAACCAGTGCAACTTCAGTATCTGTTCGGTAAACTCTTGCATTACCTGACTCACTTATTGAAGCGCCATCATCTATATATTTCATCAACAACTGCTGTTGAAACTTAGCTGCCGGAGCAACTGTTATAAAGTCGCTGAATTGAACTGAACGGTCAATATTAGCAGTCAGAAAATAATTATTATCATTGAGTATTGTTTCTGTCAAGCGCAGATCATCTGCAGTTACCGCCACCTGGGTTAATTTTCCGAAATCCGGCCAAAAAAGGTAATAACCAAGGAACAGGTTCAACCCTGCAAAAGCTATGATCAGGATAGTTTTAGCCTTGTTTAAATTCATTAGAGTTTCTCTCCCTGAAATGG
>SLQM01000076.1 GCA_007131435.1 Syntrophomonadaceae bacterium | reverse complement strand
GGATAATCACTTCGACTACCGGGTTGTTAAAAGCGGCAATACTGGCATTGTAAGTTGAAAAGCCGCCGGTAGGCATAGTAGTCAGGGCATGGGCAATGGCATCATAGAAACTGATCCCGGCCAGCATGAGTAGAAACATCAGGACCAGGGTAAAAGTTACGTAAATCAACCAGAGCCTGCGGGCGGTTTCAACAATCCTGGGCACAACCCTTTCCGCAACCGGCCCCGGTATTTCTGCCTTGAACATGGTCATACTGCGAAAGCCAAATTTGGGCAGGACGGCCAGAAAAAGGACGATAATACCCATTCCACCCAGCCACTGGGTAAACTGGCGCCATAACAAAAGGCCGCGAGGTAAAATCTCAATATCTTCAATCAGGGTGGCCCCGGTAGTGGTAAATCCAGAGACTGATTCAAAGAATGCCTGCAGGAAGCTACCATCAAAAACACCGTAAAAATGGTATGGCATGGCTCCAAAAAAACCGGCTATAAACCAGGCCAAAGAAACAACAATAAAGTTTTCGATAATACTGAGTTTTTCGTTGCGCGATGGCCGGAAGTACAGGTAGCAGGCAACGCCCACCGCTGCAGTAACAAGAATTGCCTTGAAAAAAGCCGCCTGATCCGGGCCTCGCTCTAGAACAGCCCACAGGGCAGGCAGCAGCATTGTCAGAGCCAGAAATATAAGCATAATTCCCAGCAGGTATAAGATGCGAATATGACGCAACTGGATTATCTCCTTCAACTGCTGCTTCAATTATGATTCGTTTTGCTTAACCCATACTACAACTACAAGAAAGAAAAATCAACGATCCTCGCTGTACAGCAGCTTTTTTCTGAGATACTCTTTACTTTCTTTACCCCTGGGAGGCGCAAAATAACGATCAAGGATAGCGCTGATCTTAGGAACAGCAAATATAACCAGGTGATCCCCAGGCAAAATCATCGTATTACCCCGGGGGATGATAACTTCATCGCCCCTGATAATAGAACCGATCAACATTCCCCGTGGAAGATGAGCGTCAGCAATCTTCTTATTGACTATTTTTGCATTTTTTGGCAGGATTATTTCTACCACTTCGGCATTTTCATCCTGGAGGAGTGAATAAGCCACAACTTCCTCTTTGCGTGTTAAACGTAAAATCTGGGATGACGCCAGGATGCGGGGGTTAATCACGCTGTCAATGCCCAGGGTGCTGTATACAGGAACATAATGGGGCCGCATTACTTCACTGATTATTTTCGAAACACCAAACTGGCGGGCCAGTAAAGCAACAACAACGTTACTGCGATCATCGCCGGTTAGAGCTACCACAGCATCAGCCCAACCTGTATCTTCTTCCTCTAGCATGGCTATCTCTGTAGCATCACCTTCCACAACCATGGTTCGTTTCAAATCCCGGCACAGCTCTTCACAGCGTTCCACGTCTTTTTCTATAATTTTAATATCGAAATGTTGTTTACTGTTTTCCAGAATTTTCGCCAGCTGAACCCCAATCATTCCGCCACCCATGATTGTAACCTGGCTGATCTTTTTGTGCTCATGATGCAACATAGAGCTGATATCTTTCAGGGCTTTGCTTTTACCCAGGAGATAGATTTTATTACCGGGATGCACAATATCATCCCCACCGGGGACGATAAATACACCTTCGGGGTCTTTTATGCCGACAATTATGGCTTCAGGATTAATTGGCAGATCCCGCAGCGGAACCCCGGTAATACCGGCTTCCTTTTCAACGGTAATACTGACCATCATCACTTTATCCTGGTTAAAATATTCTATATCACTGGTATCGGGAAAGTGCAGCATTTTGGATATTTCCATGGCAGCAATCTTTTCGGGGTTGATCACTACGTCAATACCCAGTTGTTGCGGGGTTAAAACCGATGAAGCCCCCACGTATTCAGGATTTCGGACCCGGCAAACTGTTATCGGTACCTCGTACTGCTTGGCTATCATGCAGGCAATGATATTTACTTCATCTGACTGGGTAACTGCGACCATCATGTCAGCATTTCTAATGTTCGCCCTTTCCAGGACAGCAGCATTAGCACCGTTATCTTCAATAACCATCACATCCAGGGCTTCCTTAAACCGTTTGGCTTTCTCCACATTTTTTTCGATCACCACAACATCATGCTCTTTTTCTGACAAATTCCGGGCTAATTCATAGCATACTCCCCCACCGCCGACAATGATAACATACATAAATACCCTTCTTTCCTGAAGTATTCACAATAAACAATAAATTGCCGATGATAGTTTTAGGCCAAGAATTATAAAACAATAATGCAATATGAAAACTCATGGCTTATGGTTCAATAACTCATTTCGTCAAATCATACTACAGTTATCAGCAAAAATAGCTTTCCAGCTTACGGCTAACGCTGGTCAGGGTAAATATAATTAAATTATCTCCAGGCTTTAATACTGTATCTCCATGTGGCACAATAACTTCCCCGTTCCGGACTATTGTCCCGATCAGCATGCCCTTGGGAAACCGGGCATCTTTAACTTTTATACCAGCTGCCCTGCAGTGTTTAGGCATTACCAGTTCCATGAGTTCCGCATCTTCCTCTTTCAAGTGGGAGAGGGCGAGCACATCGCCCTTCCTGGTGAATCTTAAAATTTTATAGGCTGTAATAAGCTGGCTATTGACGTAATTTTCAATACCAGCTGTATTATAAATATAGGCATACTCGTTGTCAGAAATCTCAGCAATTATTTTCTCTACCCCTAATTTTCCAGCCATTACAGCAGCAACGATATTGGTACGATCATCTCCAGTTATAGTGACTAAAGCTTC
Organism: Syntrophomonadaceae bacterium; assembly: GCA_007131435.1. GTDB lineage: Bacteria > Bacillota > Dethiobacteria > DTU022 > DTU022 > SLQM01. The sequence continues at coordinate 268 of SLQM01000076.1, read as the reverse complement.
GGCTTCAGCTATTTCTTCTTGATTAAAATAAGCTAAATCATTGTAGTTGCCCTGTAAAACCATTGTTTTTTTTAGCCTGCGGTTCAATTCTTCACATCTTTGCTCATCTTTTTCTATTATTTTAATTTTAAACTTCCGCTCCGGGTTGTTTTCCAGAATCGAAGCGAGGGTATAACCGACAGCGTTACCACCCAGGATTAATACTTTTTTTATAATTGTTTCCTGATGGTGTAAAAGCCAACTGGCTTTGCGCATTACTTTTGCATTG
>SLQM01000220.1 GCA_007131435.1 Syntrophomonadaceae bacterium | reverse complement strand
GGTGGGGTTGACCTGACTCCCTTCTACCCCGAACTGGAGAATACCATGTTGTTTGCAGTAACAGAAAAGCGGACCCGCGAAGAAATTGATACCCTGGTCCGGGAATTGGAGGGATGGAAATGAGAAAATCTAAAGCCCTGATCTTTGAAATGGGTAGAACCGGGCGCCAGGGGTATTCTCTGCCCTCAAACGATGTTCCCGAGAAACCCCTGGATGAGCTGCTGCCGGAAAAAATGCAGAGAAGCTGTTCCCTGGGTTTACCAGAGCTATCCGAGGTGGAAATAATACGTCACTTTACAGAACTTTCAACCCGTAATTTCGGCGTAGATACAGGTTTCTATCCCCTGGGATCCTGTACCATGAAATATAACCCAAAGGTGAATGAAGAAGCGGCAGCTATACCAGGTTTTGTATTTATGCACCCCTGTCAGCCGCAGCACGCTTCCCAGGGAGCTCTTGAGCTGCTCTATAATTTTGAACAGGGGCTGAAAGAGCTAACGGCCATGGACCGGTTTACCCTGCAGCCTGCAGCAGGCGCCCACGGAGAGTTGACAGGCTTGATGGTTATCCAGGCTTATCACCGACAAAGGGGAGATCACAAACGCAACAAGGTTTTAATTCCACTTTCTGCGCATGGAACAAACCCGGCAACAGTCAGTATGGCCGGGTATGAAGTTGTGCAGATTCCCTGTGACGACCGGGGTCTGGTGGACTTGGATGCCCTGAAGGAAGCGCTAGATGATACAACCGCTGCCCTGATGTTGACCAACCCCAGTACACTCGGTCTTTTTGAAGAAGAGATTATCCCCATGGCCAGGGCAGTCCATGAGGCTGGTGGCCTGTTGTATTACGATGGAGCAAACCTGAATGCAATAATGGGTTATACCAGGCCCGGGGATATGGGCTTTGATGTTGTTCACCTCAATATTCACAAAACACTTTCAACCCCACACGGTGGGGGTGGACCGGGTGGAGGTCCGGTTGGCGTAAAAGAAAGGTTAGTTCCTTTCCTGCCTGTTCCCCTTGTAGGGAAAAAAGACGATGAGTTTTATTTTGACTACGATTTACCGGACAGCATAGGAAAGGTTCATTCCTTTTATGGTAACTTCGGAGTAGCAATAAAAGCCTATACATATATGCGGATGATGGGCGCTGAGGGGTTAAAGCAGGCTACAACAGATGCTGTAATAAACGCCAATTACCTGATGAGCCTGTTAAAGAAAACCTTCTACCTGCCATACGATCGTATCTGCAAGCATGAATTCGTGTTGTCCGCCCGGCCGGAGAAGAAAAAAGGCGCCGGCGCCGGGGATATTGCCAAGGCGCTACTTGATCGCGGTTTCCATCCCCCGACGGTTTATTTCCCGCTTATCGTAGAGGAAGCGCTGATGGTAGAACCAACAGATACCGAGGCTAAAGAGACCCTCGATGCCTTTGCCGCAGTGATGGAAGAGATCGCAAGAGATATTGACGAAGACGCGGATAAAGTTGCGCACGGTCCCTATAATACAGTTGTCGGTCGCCTTGATGAAGTGCGGGCTGCACGCAGTCCAATTCTGCGCTGGGAAAAAGAAGCCCAGCAACAGTAGTGATATAATAAAGGGGCGGTGGTTAAGTTTTAACTTAGCCACCTCCCCTGGTTTTTTCATTGCCTTATTTTGGAGGATAATCTTGACTGGTAAAAGTGAATTAGAAAACCTGTTAAACAGGGCCTGGGAAGCAAGAAATTTATTTTTCCCTGGCCAGGTTGAATTTGCTGCGCCTAACAGGACTCTTCCTGTATCTGTTACAGGACATGATTGTCAGCTGCAGTGTGCCCACTGCAATGGTGTCTACCTGCAGAATATGGTTTCTCTTGACAAGGCTCTGAGCCATAAAGGTGGAAGGGAAAAGAGTTACCTCGTTTCCGGTGGATCGAATAAGGAGGGAAAAGTACCGCTGTTAGACAGGTGGGCTGAACTGGAAGAACTGGCTGCCCGCGGACCGTTAAACCTGCATACTGGGTTGGTAAACGAAGAAGAAGCTAGACGCCTGTCTGAGATTGCCAGTGTTGTTTCTTTTGACCTGCCTGGTGATAATCAAACCATTTCCGAGGTTTATGGATTAAAGGTTACCATGGATGATTATATAAGGTCTTACCGCTTTCTACAAAAATATACCAGGGTGATACCTCACATTTGCATCGGTCTTAATGGTGGGACTATTAAAGGGGAGTATAACACTTTAAGATTGCTAAAGCAGGAAGCCGTTGAAGCAATAAGCATGATCATCTTCCGCCCGACAGAGGGAACAGGCTTTAGTGAATGTTCATCGCCTGATCCCGAAGAAGCTGCTTACTTTATTGCCACAGCAAGATTGATGTTCCCCCACATACCGCTGTACCTCGGCTGCATGCGGCCCAGCGGCCGCTACCGTGAAATTGTAGACGTGCTTGCATTGAATGCCGGTGTAAATAAAATTGTTCTGCCATCACCTGCTGCCAGGGTAAAGGCAGAAGAGCTCGGTCTGACAGTTTCTTTGTCCGAGGAGTGTTGTTCCTTATGATTAAGCTATCCGCAGGCACAGCAGCTGTAATGGGGCTTTCAGGGAGCCGGATGGACGTATTTCCAACAACTGCTTACCTGCTTTCCGGAAATAGCTGCACTATGAAATGTTCCTTTTGCCCCCAGGGTATCGGCAAGAGCGAGACGCTTAACCGCCTGGGAAGAATAACCTGGCCGGAGCATTCCTGGGATGAGATAAATGAGGGGTTTTTAGCGGCCCGCTCCCGGGGGGGAAAAAGAGTATGCCTGCAATCTGTCAGGCATAGAGACGGAATAAAAACATTACTGAAAAACGTATCTGCTATTAAAAAAATTTCTTCACTACCCCTTTCTCTTTCCGCCTGGGTTAAAGATCATGAAGAAGCGGCAGCGCTAATCAAGGCCGGAGTTGATAGAATCAGTATTTCACTGGATGTTGTTAATCCTGATGCCCATAAAAAAATCAAGGGAGGCAGCCTGGCGGACCGGTTGGAACTGCTTTTAGACTGTGCTTACAGGTTGCCTGGAAGAATGAGCACACACTTAATCTGTGGTTTGGGTGAAAGTGAGAAAGAAACAATTGGTTTAATAAATCAACTTGTAAAAAATGATATCACAGTTGCTCTATTTGCTTTTATTCCGCTTAAGGGGACACCACTTGCCGGTGCGAAACAGCCGGATTTAGATTCTTATCGCAGGATACAGGCGGCTTATTATCTTTTACGCGAAAAGAAGATTGATTACTCATCAATTAGTTTTCTTAATGAACGCCTGGTTTCTTACGGCCTGTTACAGAGCGAACTTCTGAAGTATTTAGAAAACGGGTTGGCCTTTCAGACCAGCGGGTGCATGGATTGCAACCGGCCATACTACAACGAACGACCGGGTGGAATAATATATAATTATCACCGCCCTTTACTTCCAGGTGAAATCAGGGAAGCTTTAGATTGCCTCGCGAGCTCTATAAGTTCCGGGTCCCGGGTATGAAGGAGGAAGGCCTTAAATGCGTTACCAGTGGCGATTGATATTAGACCCTCCTCTCCCGGGAAAGATTAACATGGATAAAGATGTTGAAATCATGGAAGAGGTTTCTGCAGGTGAGTCTCCTCCTACTCTTCGCCTCTATCGCTGGTTCCCTCCTGCAGTTTCTCTTGGCTATTTCCAGGATGAAACGGAAGTTATTGATATGAAGGCCTGCCAGGAAGCAGGGGTAGACGTTATCCGCCGCCCAACCGGTGGAAGGGCAGTAATTCACTTTCACGAGTTAACCTATAGCATTATCGTTCCCGAGGTTCACCCCTTTATCAATAATGGCGGGATATTGGATGTTTACCGTTCAATAAGCCGCGGGATTATCACAGCATTTAATTTACTTGATATATTGGCTACCCTCACACCCGAAGAAGAGGGCAGGGCAGGGTTAGCTCCCGGGTCCTGTTTTGATACTCCTTCCGCTTACGAGGTTCAGGTACAGGGAAGAAAGGTAGTTGGCAGTGCCCAGCTGCGGCGTGATGGAATAGTTTTACAGCACGGGGCGATTTTGTTTAAATTACCGGTCGATCTTTATCAAAAAGTGTTGAAAAAAGATTACCATTCAAAAGAAATATCGAAGCGGGTGGGGCTGGGTGATAAAGCAGCCGGCTTACATGATCTTGGTTACGGGATTAGTTATGAAAAAATGACCAGGGCCCTGGTGAAAGGGTTTTCAATGGTCATTCCCGCTGTATTTACCAGTTCATCAAAAATTTTTAGAGGTTAGTGAGAATGAATTAAAAATACCTGATCTTTAGATCGTAGAATAATACCGAGGAGGGTGAGATATGAATGAAACATATAAGGTAGTAATTATCGGTGGAGGGCCTGGCGGTTATCTTGCAGCATTACGCGCCGGTTCCCTGGGTTTAAAAACGGCAGTTGTGGAAAAAGATACTCTTGGTGGAGTTTGCCTTAACCACGGCTGCATACCAACGAAAGTGCTGACCCATGGTGCAGCTATGTATCGCCGCCTTAAAACAGCCGATGAGTTTGGTTTTATAATTAGCGATTTAAAATTTGACTACCCCGTGTTACAGAAAAAGAAACAGGCAGTAGTGAGTGAACTGGTAGAACACATTGATGAGTTAATGGCCAATAAGAACGTTGAAGTGTTTTATGGTGAGGCTTTTGCCGAAAGTGCCAACAGGGTAGTGATTAAAAAAAGCGGTGAAGAAGATAAGGTGCTGGAAACTGAAAATGTGATCCTTGCCACCGGCAGTGACGAAATCTATCCGCCAACCCCGGGAATAGATCTGCCGGGCATTATTACATCTAAAGAAGCCCTGGCTCTTGAAAAACTTCCTGAAACAATGGCCGTAATAGGGGGAGGTGTGATCGCCCTCGAAATGGCTTCAATTTTTATAGGGCTCGGGGTAAAGGTTACAATAGTCCACCGCAGTGAAAGGCTATTGCGCCGCATGGACCTGGAAATGGTCCGTCGCCTGACCACTTATTTGCGCAAGAGCGGACTGGAAATAATGATGAATTCCCCGATTGAAGTGATTGAAAAAGAAGAAGGTGGCTATAAGTTGACAGTAAATACCCGCAAAGGCCAGGAAATTGTAAAAGCGGAAAGCCTGCTGCTGGCAGTAGGCCGGAAAGCATCGTTTGGTGGCCAGGACTTAGATTCCCTCGGTGTGCAGTATGAAAAGGCCGGGATCAAGGTTAACAGTAAAATGGAAACATCTGTCCCTGGGATCTATGCTGTCGGTGATGCTACCTTACCGAACTATTTTCTTGCCCACACAGCTTACCACCAGGGGATTGTAGCCGCTGAAAACATAGCAGGCATAGAAGCACACTTTGATGGCACGGCCGTGCCCAGCTGCCTGTTCACCGACCCGGAGCTATCATGTGTTGGATTAAGTGAGGAAGAAGCAAAAGAAAAAGGCCTGGAAAATATAAAGACGGGCAAATTTCCCTTCTCTGCCAATGGTAAAGCTGCCACGCAGGCAGAAAGTGAAGGTGCGGTAAAAATTATCACGGCAGGTGAAAATGACAAGATAGTGGGTGTTCATATTCTCGGACCGCATGCATCGGATTTAATCCAGGAAGGGACAGCAGCAATTGCAAAAGGGTTAACGGCAAAAGATATGGCTGAAATGATTCACCCTCATCCCACCCTGTGCGAATCTGTGTGGGAAGCGGCAATGGGAATAGACAAAGCTGCATTACACTTGACTAGACGATGAAAAAACTTGGTTTAATTATCAACCCCATTGCCGGCATGGGTGGAAAAGTTGGACTTAAAGGGACCGACGGGCCGGATATTGCAGAGAAAGCAAGATCCCTTGGCGCAAGGCCTGAATCAGCTGAAAAGGCAGCAACTGCCCTGCAGATGCTTGCCCCGGTTCGGGACAGGATAGAACTTTATACCTGTCCCGGGCCGATGGGCGAAGCGGTTGCCAGGAAATGCGGTTTTGATCCCATTCTAGCCTGCAAGATTAGCGAGCCATCATCAGCTGAGGATACAGAGATAGCAGTCAGAAAAATGCAGGACCGGGGAGTTGACCTAATCTTATTTGCCGGTGGAGACGGAACTGCCAGAAATATTTACGATGTGCTTGGAGAAAAAACCGAACTCCCGGTTATCGGTATTCCTGCCGGTGTTAAAATTCACTCTGCAGTTTATGCTACAACACCCCGCAATGCCGGTGAGCTGGCCCGCCTTTTTCTGGATGAAGGTGGTTTACCTGTCAGGCGGGCAGAAGTAATGGATATTGATGAAGAAGCCTTTAGACTGGGCAGATTGTCCGCCCGTTTGTATGGCTACCTGCTTGTGCCCTGTGCCGGAGACCTGATGCAGCACCTCAAGATTGGCGGCATTGGTTCAGAAGAATCAGTTTTGGAATCAATAGCAGAACAGGTTACAGAAAAGATGGAAGAGGACTCTCTTTACATCGTAGGCCCCGGTTCAACTACCGGCCCGATCATGCAAAAGCTGGGGCTGCAGTACACCCTGCTTGGTGTTGACCTCGTCTTTAACGGTAAACTGCTTGTAGCAGATGCTAGCGAGCGGCAGATTTTAGATCATCTTAAAGACAGGAATGCGAAGATAATAGTAACAGTAATTGGTGGGCAGGGCTATATTTTCGGGCGCGGTAACCAGCAGATCAGCGCTGAAGTTATCCGGCAGGTGGGGAAGAAAAATATAATCGTCGTAGCTACCCGTGGAAAAGTACTGGCCCTTGATTACGGGCAGCTGCTTGCTGATACCGGGGATGAAGAAGTTAATCAAATGCTAAGTGGATATATTAAAATAGTTACCGGCTACAGGGAAGAGCTGATTTATCCTCTCAGGTCTTAAAACTGTCAAACCGCATGAGCGATGCTGCATTAAAAGCTGGAATAATGCCATAAACTGTTATTCCAGTTTATTTATATTGTCCTTTTAGGCTTAGCTGTTTTATGTGAATTGTGATAGAATATTTAAGGTGTTTATAACGAAGGATTATAACAAGGAGTTGTAACCGTTGCAATTAATCGAAGGTGAAAAGGAAAAAATCCTTGCCTGCGTTGAAGAGATCCTGGGCAGTAATTCCAAAAAACAGGAAGATCTTATTCCTATTTTACAAAAAGTGCAGGCTAAACTTGGGTATCTTCCGGGGTTGGCCATGGAAAAGATAGCCCGGGGGGTTGGTGTACCGGCAGCTGACGTTTATGCCCTGGCTACATTCTACAATCAATTCCGCTTAAACCCACCGGGCAAACACCAGGTTAAGGTATGCCTGGGTACCGCCTGTTACATGGTTGGTGGAGACATAACCCTGGAGTCATTTGAGCGAAGGATGGAGATCAAGGAAGGAGAAACCAGCCCTGACCGGCTCTACAGCCTGGAACGAGTAGCCTGCGTTGGTTGTTGTACCATGGCCCCTGTCGTAGTAGTTGATGATGAAGTTGAAGGCAAGGTAACCCCAACCAGGGTTGACGGGATAATGCTTGCTCTCCAGGAAGATAATAGTAAAGGTAGAAGAGAGGAAAAATCGGGGCAAGAGGCAGGCGAAGTCAAGTGACAAAAGAGGGTTTGCAAAAACTATATGAAAAATTAAAAGATGATGCGAATAATATAATCAAAAAAGCAGAATCAAAACCACGGGTTCTTGTTGGCACCGCCACATGTGGGGTTGCTGCCGGTGCACTGAAAATCAGGGATAATTTTCTGCAGGAAATTAAAAGCAAAAGCCTTGATGTAGATGTTGTTGAGGTCGGGTGTATGGGTCATTGTTATGCCGAGCCCCTTGCTGTTATTGACAAACCCGGTTATCCGCCGGTCTGTTATGGATATCTCGATGACGGGCTGGTTCATCGCCTTGTTGAAGATTTCCTGGGTGGTGATGATCCTTCATATGAATATGCCCTTGCTGCCTTGGAGCGAAATGATGTATTTCCCACCTTTGAAGATTTCCCCAGGGGAGTTTATGAACAGAAGCTTATTCTTGAAAATTGTGGATTTATTGATGCCCGCAGTATAGAAAGCTATATTTCCCGTGATGGGTACAGTGCCCTGGTAAAAGCTTTAAATGAAAGCCCGGAATGGGTTTTAGATGAGATTAAGAAAGCCAATTTGCGTGGCAGGGGAGGCGCTGGCTTTCCGGCTGGCATCAAATGGGAAGCCTGCATTAAAGCCGGCGGTAATGAAAAATATGTTATCTGTAATGCCGATGAAGGTGATCCCGGAGCCTTTATGGATCGCAGCGTTTTAGAATCAGATCCTCACCTGGTAATTGAAGGCATGATTCTTTGTGCTTTTGCAATAGGAGCTGAAAAAGGCTACCTTTATATCCGCGCTGAATATCCCCGCGCTGTTAGCCATGTTGAAGATGCCATCAGGCAAGCCCGGGACAAGGGTTTGCTTGGTTCTTCTATCCTGGGAAGTGGTTTCAGCTTTGATCTTGAAGTTTTCCAGGGATCTGGCGCCTTTGTCTGCGGCGAAGCAACAGCACTTGTTAATTCCATGGAAGGGAAAATGGGTATGCCCGAAAGCAGGCCTCCCCGTCTTGCCAGCCACGGTTACAGGGGTAAGCCGACTGTCCTGAACAATGTTAAAACTTTTGCTTATGTGCCAATGATTATCAGTCGCGGGGCAGATTGGTTTAAAGAAATAGGAACGGCAGAAAGCCCCGGAACTGCAGTATTTTCACTTGTCGGAAAAGTAAACAATACAGGGCTGGTTGAAGTGCCCATGGGTACTACCCTGCGCCAGCTTATTTATGATGTGGGGGACGGCCTCCCAAATAACAGGGAATTTAAGGCGGTCCAGATTGGCGGGCCATCTGGTGGCTGCCTGCCCGAAAAATCTTTGGATGTTCCAATAGACTTTGATTCTCTCCACGATGCCGGGGCGATAATGGGTTCGGGAGGTCTGGTGGTGATGGACCAGGATGACTGCATGGTTTCTGTATCCCGCTACTTCCTGGAGTTTACCCAGCATGAGTCATGCGGGAAATGCACCTTCTGTCGTATCGGTACTAAACACCTGCTTGACATTCTTACTGACATTACAAAAGGAGAAGGGGATAGTGATACCCTGCAGCGCCTGGAGGAACTTGCTGAAGATGTCAGGGATGGCTCTTTATGCAACCTGGGTAAAACTGCACCCAACCCTATACTTACAACGCTCAGGTATTTCCGTGATGAATATAAAGCGCATATAGAAGAAGGGCGATGCCCGGCCTTGGTATGCCGGGATTTAATTCTTTACTTTATTGAGCCTCCAAAATGCAGCAAGCTCTGCAATGTATGCGTTGGCAGCTGCCCTACAGAAGCAATATTTACCCGGGAAGACGGTTTAAAAGAGATAGACCAGGAAAAGTGTGTCAAGTGCGATAACTGTTTAAAAGCGTGCCCAACTGAATACAATGCGGTAGTAAAGCTTTCACCCCCCGTATTGCCGCCTGAAAAGGAGAAAAAAACTAAATGAGCGACACGGTAAAATTTACAATAGATGAACAGGCAGTTGAAGCTAAAAAAGGTGAAAAGCTGCTCTGGGCAGCCCTGAAAAATGACATTTATATTCCTCACCTTTGTGCGATTAAAGAGGAAAAGCGACCTAATGCTTCCTGCCGTCTCTGTTTTGTTGAAATTGAAGGCATACCTAATCCTGTTACTTCATGCACCATGAATGTTGAGGAAGGAATTGTTGTAAAGACCAGGAGCCCGCAGGTTGATCGCCTGTTGAAAACCGCTTTTGAACTTCTTATTTCCGACCATAACCTGAAATGCAGCCAGTGCCCCGCAAACCGTAAGTGCGCCCTGCAGAAGATAGCAAAAGAGCGGGGGTTAAAATTAAGGCAGAAGCGCTTTAAAACTATCACCCGTGATTATGAAATAGATGACAGCCCTGATGAATTTGCTTTTGACCGCAGCCGCTGTGTGCTATGTGGACAGTGTGTATGGGCGGACCGGGAAAAAGCGAAAGTAGGCGCTATCGGTTTTACAAAACGCGGCATTAACCGTGTTGTGACAACCTTCGAAGAAGTACCGCTGGCAGAATCAATCTGTACACAGTGCATGTTGTGTGTAGAAGCCTGCCCGGTCGGAGCCCTCTATTACAAGTAGCTGTTACTAAGTTTGCATGTAATTGGTTAACCAACTCCTCAACTGTTTGATCCAGTAAACGAGGTTTCTATAAAAAAGTTGAATACAGGGTTCCTCACCGGGCGGTTTTTTGAGAATCCCTTAAAATATGCTATAATACTAATATAGTCTTCTACCTCGGTAGGAGACAAATATTTTATAGGAGTTGACTTTAAATGTCAGGCCTGGTTGCCATATTTGGCAAGAAAAGTGATGCATCAGATATTGAGCCGCTTATAGAAAGGGTTAAATTCAGGGGAGTTTCAAAAAACACCCAGGTGGAAGAAGAGGGCTATGGATTAGCAGTTCTGAACAGCTCCCCGGCTAATAGCGGAAGTGATTTATCAGCTGCTCTTGACGGTTACATGGTGTTTTCTGAAGAGGAAGGGACGGTTTTGCAGGGCGGTGAAGGCGAAACCAGGTTTTGCGATCTTTTTGATAAAGATGGCCTTTCCTGTTTTGAGAGCATTGAAGGAGAGTTTGCCATTGCTTACTTCAATGATCAGGGTGGCCATATTATTGCCCGCGATCCTTTCGGGGTTAAGCCGCTCTATTATGCCAAAAAAGAGGGCACCCTTTATGTAGCTCCCGAGATTAAGGCTTTACTTGATCTTAAGGTCCCAATTAAAGAGGCCCCTCCGGGCAGCTACCTGGATAATCAAAACGGTTGGGTTCGTTATTACAAGGTGCCGCGGATCATAGAAAATAAGGATCTAACCTTGGGAGAGGCAGAAGAAAAAATGCGGCATCTGCTTTACCTGGCCGTTGAAGAGCGTATTCTTGGCGTTGAAAACTTAGGTGTTTATCTTAGCGGAGGGCTTGACAGTTCAGTCGTTGCAGCCCTGGCTGCAGAAATCTCAGATAATTCTATCTCTACATATACGGTGGGGGTAAAGGGCAGCCAGGATATAGAGTATGCCTCCATAGTAGCGGATCGGATTGGTTCGATACCTCATGTCTACACCTACGATCTCGATGAAATGCTTCAGGTGCTTCCTAAGGTTATTTATCACCTGGAATCTTTTGACTGTGCCTATGTCCGCTCTTCTATCCCTAACTATATTGCTGCCCGTTTCGCCGCCCGTGACGGCCGCAGGGTTATGCTAACAGGTGAAGGTTCTGACGAAATTTTTGCCGGTTACAGCTACCTGAAAACCCTGGGTTCTGAGAAGGAAATTACTACCGAAATTGAAGGATTCCTTAAGAACTTAAGTAAAACAGGTTTACAGAGAGTTGATCGTATGAATTCTGCTCACGGCCTGGATTGCCGGGTTCCATTTCTGAAACCTGCCCTGCTTGAACTGGTGCAGCAATTCCCGCTGGACTGGAAACTGCATGACAGGGAAGAGGATGAACCTGTTGACAAGTGGATTCTAAGAAGAGCGTTTGTTGAAGAACTTGGGTCAAAAGTTGCCTGGCGTGAAAAACAGCAGTTTGACCAGGGTTCGGGATCTTCAGATATGCTGGCTGCAGTAGCTGATGATGCGATCAGCGATGCTGAATATACCAGGGAATCAGAAGAAGCGCCAGTTCCTGTTCGTAATAAGGAAGAACTCTATTATTACCGTATATTCAGAAAGCATTTTCCCGAATCGGTACTGCCGCTTGTCGGAAGGTGGACAAAAACAAGTTAATTGGAGGGGAACATGACAGCAAATGCTGCATACGTTGTAGATTTTGATGGAACAATAACTACAAGAGATTTATCTTCCGAGCTGGCTGTTTTTTTTGGCGGTACTGTTTTTATGGAGATAGAAAATAGATATAGAAACAAAGAGATTCCGATCAAGGTTTGGC
>SLQM01000081.1 GCA_007131435.1 Syntrophomonadaceae bacterium | reverse complement strand
CTACTTCAGGATGAATACCAATATTTCTTAACTCTTCTTCTGCCATGGCAGTTTTACCCTGGACCAGTAAAGCACGTGCTCTCCAGAAAGCTGCCGGTAAAAGGATAAACTCAGGCAGCGCATATTTGCTGTGCAGTTTCTTAATATTATCTATTGTCTCCAGGGCAGATTGGTATTTGTGGTTCGAAAAATGTAACGCTGTCTTAAAAAGTGAATTCCAGCTAAATGAAGGTTTTTCAGGTTCGCTAATCAAAAGGCCGTTTTCAATATTTAATTCCGCTTCTTTGAGCTTCCCTTTTTCCCTGTAAATCTCACCTTTCAGGGTCCAGAGCAGGCCAATACGTGGCGCATTTGCTAAACCCTCATCTTCGGCTAGCCTTAAAAGATCTTCAATCATCTTTTCGCTTTCACCCAGTCTGCCAAGAAAATATAGGGTAGTGGCTATCTTAAAGCCTGCACTGATCACCAGGTAGCTATTTCCGTAAGCCTGGTTATTATGTTTTGCTTCACAGTAATAAGGGTAAGCGCCTTTTGGGTTGCCGGCAAAGAGCCTTGCATCGCCAGATATAATTCCTATTTTAGCTCTCCAGTAATAACTATCTGCCGGCAACAGTTTAAGAGCTTTTTCCGCTTCCTGCAAGGCGTTAATAAAATCATGGCTGTAGATGTAAGAATAAGCTTTTACCACACTAAGCATTCCCTGAAAATCTCTAATGCTGCTGTCCGTATTTCCAGCCAAATTGTCGGCCAATTCAAGGGGCTGCTGGGAGGCTTCCTTGCCCTGCTGAACCAACAAAAACCAGGCTTTATGCACGATAAGGCGCGGATATTCTTTTAGTACCTGATCAGGAAAACTGTCAAGACATTCTATTATCAGCTGGGCCCCTTCACTAAGTAGAATTCTATCGATATTATCATCAAGCAGCCTGGCAGACTGCAACTGGTTACCCGCCTTAAGGCTGTAGCGCAAAGCTTCTCCCGGCTCTTCCTCTTTAAGAAACCAGGATGACGCCTTCTGGTGAAGATCTTCAAGTACTCTAGATCCAGATTCTTTAAGGTGGTGCAGCAGCAGATCGGCAAATAGGGGATGATAGCGATACCAAATACCCTGTTCATCTAGTGGAAAGAGAAAAATGTTGCTGGTTTCCAGCTTCTTGATCAGTTCTGCGCTTTTCTCGATTCCGGTTACAGCGTTGCACAGTGAGGCGTTAAAGCGTTCAAGGATCGATGTTTTAATCAGGAATTCCCTCACATCATCAGGTTGGCTGTTGAAAACTTCGTCACCGAGAAAATGAAATACATGCCTGCTATTTCCGGCAAATGTATTAATGAAAGCCTGGACATTATCTGTATTGATCAGCGATATGGCTGCCAGCTGCAGGCCTGTAATCCAGCCTTCAGTTTTACCGTAAAGGGTTTCCAATTCATTTTCCCTTAAATTGCAGCCTTTTATCCTGCTAAAAAAATGGCTGCTTTCATCCAGGGAAAATCGCAGGTCCTTTTGCCTCACTTCCGCCATCTGGCCTCTTGCCCTCCACCTGGCCAGCGGCCAGGGCGGTTCTGAACGGGTAGTAACAACCAGGTGCAGCGTGGGCGGCAGGTTTTCTATGAAAAATTCCATGTCCTTGTTGATTGCGGGGTTGTCAACCAGGTGGTAATCATCAAGAACGAGAATTGCCGGTTCGTCCATGTCAAGCAGGTCATTTAGAAGGGGAGCGAGAAATGTTTCAGCAGTTCCATCCGCATCTGAAGACTGAAATAACGATTCTTCCATTTCCAGCGTCCCCTTCCCCAAACCCATCCGCACTGCCTGCAGGGCAGAAACCAGGTAACGCCAGAAGCGGCTGCGTTCATTATCCCCTTTGTCTATGGAAAACCAGGCGTAAGGCTCATTCCTGCCCGCAATAAACTGCCTGGCCAGGGTTGTTTTTCCAAACCCAGCCGGGGCAGAGATCAGCGTCAGTTGGCGGGTAAAATAATTCCCATCCTTCAAATCTCTTTGCATGTCTTCTTCAAGCAGGGGTCTTGATAAAATACCTGCCCCCAGGGGCGGTGTTTTGATCTTAATATTAAGCAATCTGGTAGCCACCAATGGCACCTCCCACTTTCTAATGTTTCTGCAAATAATGCCTTGATACCTGCAAAAATGGAATGCAGCAGATCGCGATGGATATATATGGTAATAGATGGGTTGCAACAACCAACCCCAAACCTTACTTTTTGGCAGGTCACAAATGATATGATTGGGCCTATTATGGAAATAACAAAAGATAAAGGAGTTGTTCGAAAATGAAAAAGAAGAAAGTTTTGTTTTTCGGTGCAGGTGTCTTGGGAAGTCTATATGCCGCGATGATGCACAGGGCCGGGTTTGAAGTTGCCCTGGCCGCCCGCGGTTCCAGGTACCGTGATTTAATAGAGCATGGTGTCGTATTGGAAAAATTCGATACAGGTGAAACAACCACCACCCCGGTCAGGATTATTGAGGGAATGCCGGAAGAAGAATACTTCGACTACTGCGTGGTGCTGGTTCAAAAAACGCAGCTTACTGAGGCGCTAAATGCCCTGAAGGCAAACAAGAATATACCATGCTTTGTCTTTATGAATAACACTGCTGAAGGGCCGGAAGAGATGACTGAAGTACTGGGCCGGGAACAGGTGATGATGGGGCATGCCAATGCCGGTGGAGAGCGTGATGATCACAAGGTGCTTTATATGATTACCGAAAAAATGACTCTCGGTGAACTTGATGGAAAAGTTACTGAGCGCCTGATGGTCCTGGCTGAGATGTTCAAAAAATCTGGCGTGGGTGTTGAGTTTTCAAAAAATATCGATTCATGGAAACGCTATCATGTTGCCCTGGCCGTTCCTTTCGCCTTCGGTATGTATGCAACTAATACCTGCAACCTGCAGTTGGCAGAAAACCGGAAAGTCACTGCCATGTCCCTGCAGGGCATCCGGGAAGCATTTGATGTGCTTAAAAACCTTGGCTATCCTGTTGAACCGCCAAAACTGCGCTGGGTTCTTGCTATTCCAGGCTTTATCCTGACATCACTTTTTCAGCGGGTGCTGAAAACAAAAATCGCCGATATCGG
>SLQM01000087.1 GCA_007131435.1 Syntrophomonadaceae bacterium | reverse complement strand
TGTCAAAGTCATAAAACACATGGGGATCCATGGAATCAAAATCCAAGAGCTCAGAGAGATTAATCCGGTAATCCTCTAAGTGTTCATGGAGTCGCAACAGTAACTGAAAACAAAAATTGCATACACCACTCTTATCTTGGAGGCCACGTACACAATAAAAAATTTCATCTAAACCGGGCGGTTTTTAGGCCCGGTTTTTATTAATAGATTGAGCCTCCGCTGTGATATAATTAGATATTAATATACAGCATTGCATCCCTTGAAAAAGAGGTGGAAAAATGCAGCCAGGTTTAATTGCCGCTGTTGTTAACCCGGCTTCTGCCAATGGGGCTACTTTGAAGCGCTGGCCGGAAATTGCATCTGCTTTTGCACAAGAAGGCGTTCATATTGAACATAGCTTTACGGAAGGCCCGGGCCATGCTACCGAGTTAGCCAGGCAGTACTTGCAGGGCGGTTATAACCTGATTGTGACTGTAGGCGGAGATGGCACGGCAAACGAAGTGGTAAATGGGTTTTTTAACGGAAATAATCCGGTAAACGGTAATGCAGCTTTTGGCTATATATCTACTGGAACCGGAGGCGACCTGGGACGAACTATCGGCACGCCAAAAGATCCCCGGAGTGCGGTTAGAAAACTTATCAATAGCACCCCTCGCTTCCTGGATGTCGGCAGGGTAGAATACCTTGATAGCAATGGGAAAGATGCGTTAAGATATTTCATTAATGTTGCAGGCCTTGGCCTGGATGGCGAAACGGTAGACAGGGTTAACCGGACCAGCAAAGCGTTTGGCGGCTTTGTATCTTTTCTCTGGGGTACAGTAGTTAGTGTTGTGCTCTATAAAAATAAAAAGATGGAGATAATTGTTGATGGAAAAGCTGTCTGCAATGAACCGGTGACCACTGTGGTGGTTGGCAATGGCTGCTACTTTGGGGGCGGTATGTTTGCCCTGCCCCATGCTTTAATGGATGACGGTTTATTTGATATCATTATCCTGCATGATCTCAGTAAGCTTAACCTTCTGGTCAGTTTGCCCAGGGTTTATAAGGGAACCCATTTAAGCCACCCCCGGATTACCAGCTTGAGGGGGAAGAAAATAGAAGTTTATTCGGATGAACAGGTATTACTAAATCTTGACGGGGAGCAGCCTGGCAGGGCGCCGGCAAAAATTGAGCTAGTGCCGGGCGCAATAAACCTGAAAGGATAAACTGCTTTTCTTGACATGGTGGTAGGCAAGTTTTATCATTAGATTTAAAGTTTTAGATAGTATAGAATAAGGTAGTATGGTATTTTATAACAGTTAAAGGGGGCGAATTTTGCTTGCAAATAAAAGTTAAATTAGACAACGGGGAAGAAGGTATATTTCCTGAGGGTACGACCTGTATGGATTTATACAAAGAGAAGAAGGCAGAAAACAGCGATTTGCTGGCTGTGCTGGTTGACGGAGAGCAGTGTGACCTTCAGCAACCGCTGCCTGAAGGAAGTCAACTGCAGTTTATAGATTTTGATAACCCCCATGGTGCTGATATATACAGGCATAGTGCCAGCCATGTTCTGGCTCATGCAGTAAAAAGGCTTTATCCGACTGCGAAACTGGGTATAGGGCCTGCAATCGAGAACGGCTTTTATTATGACTTCGAGTTTGAAGAGCCACTTTCTGCTGATGAGCTTTCAACAATTGAAAAAGAAATGAAAAAAATTATCAAGGAAAGAAAGCCTATCCAGCGCCGTGAAATGAGCAGGGAAGAGGCATTAAAGCTTTTCAGGGAAAAAGATGAAAAATACAAGCTTGAATTAATCAACGATTTGCCTGATGATGCTGTAATAAGCTGCTACGAACAAAACGATTTTATCGATCTTTGTGCCGGGCCGCATCTTGCCCATACCGGTATGGTTAAAGCATTTAAACTAACCGGCCTTGCCGGCGCTTACTGGCGCGGAGATGAGAAAAATCCAATGCTGCAGAGGATTTACGGCACTGCTTTTCCGACCAAAGAGCGCCTGCAGCATTATTTGGAAATGATTGAGGAAGCGAAGAAGCGGGACCACCGCAAACTGGGCAGGGAGCTCGATTTGTTCAGCCTGCAGGAAGAAGGGCCCGGTTTTCCTTTTTTGCATAACAACGGGATGATTGTCTGGCAGGAACTCACTGATTTCTGGCGTGTTGAGCATCGCAGGGCCGGATACGAGGAAATAAAAACCCCTCTAATTCTTAACCGGACTCTGTGGGAACAGTCGGGACACTGGGACCACTACCAGGATAATATGTATTTTACAAGAATCGACGAACAGGATTTTGCTGTAAAACCGATGAACTGTCCGGGGGCAATGCTTGTTTATCGCTCAAAAATGCACAGCTACCGCGATTTTCCCAGGCGTATTGCCGAAATGGGTATTGTTCATCGTCACGAACTATCCGGCACCCTTCACGGATTGATGAGGGTGCGCAGTTTCACCCAGGATGATGCACATATCTTCATGCTTCCTGACCAGATCGAGGACGAAGTTTCCAGGATTATAGATCTAATGGACCTTTTCTACAGTGTATTTGGTTTTCAATATCGTATAGAGCTTAGCACGCGCCCTGAAAAAGCGATGGGTGCCGTCGAGCTGTGGGACAAAGCTGAAAAACTGCTTGAAAAAGTGCTTGTCGACCGGGGTATCGACTTCAAAATTAATGCCGGCGACGGCGCATTTTATGGCCCCAAGATTGATTTCCACCTTGAAGACTGCCTGGGCCGAAGCTGGCAGTGCGGAACCATTCAGCTCGATTTCCAGATGCCTGAGAAATTTGACTTAACCTATATAGGTGAAGATGGTGATAAACACCGGCCGGTGGTTATTCACAGGGTGGTTTATGGCTCAATGGAACGGCTGATGGCCTTGCTCATTGAACATTACGGAGGTTCTTTTCCAACCTGGCTTGCCCCTGTCCAGGTAACGGTTTTACCTGTAACCGACAGGGCTCATGAATATGCAAAGGAAGTTTATAAAAAGCTGATGCAGGAAGGTTTCAGGGCTGACGTAGATTTGCGTAGCGAAAAAGTAGGCTATAAAATTAGGGAAGCACAGGTTAAGAAGATACCCTACATGTTGATTGTTGGTGACCGTG
>SLQM01000207.1 GCA_007131435.1 Syntrophomonadaceae bacterium | reverse complement strand
GCTCCGGGTCCTGGGTCAGTGCAACGTAGATCTCGTTGAAGCGGTCGATTTCGATACCCTGGTTCTGTACAACCTGGGACATCTCGACCTGTGAGTCCTCCTGAATGGTCTGCAGTTGCTGCTCGGCCATACGGTAGCGACTCTGCTCGTCGCTCGAAAGCGGCTGATCGAGCTCAAACTCGGGGTGATGCTCGGCCTGATAGATCTCGTTGAATCGCTCAGTGGTAATACCCTGCTCGTCGAGTACACTGATCATCTCGTGCTGGGTATCCATCTGCACCCGTTCGATCTGCTGCAGGGCCTCCACAAACCGGTTGAGCTCAGCGTCGCCGACCTCGATGGTCTCGGGAGTCTCCCCGGGGAACATGTCTTGCGCCGTACTAAACGTCGCTACCAGTGCCGTGACAAGCGTGATCATGATGAGTTTCTGCATGTATCGTTCTCCTTTTGCGTGTGACTATCGATCATGGTCTGCACCCAACGCTACTACACGCGTGTCTATTACATATCCGGGATTTGTCAAGATTGTGTCAAGATTGGGGTGATGGCCGCAGTGAACGAATCCCGCCTCATCTAAATTTGACTGTTTCAGTCGTAATTGCATATTTTTTACTCACCAGAGAGGAGGTTTTGATGAACGTTACGCGCGTGCCGCGGGGCACAACGAAGATTTTACTGATTGCCGTATTGGCGATGAGCGCCATGGTACTTTGCGCTGCACCAACTGTCAGCCAGGAAACCTCAAGCAGGATCGTAGACTCCGAGCTGGAGCGTTTCCGACTGGTTGAAGTCGTACGCGGATTGAGCCACCCGTGGAGTCTGGCCTTTCTTCCTGATGGCAGTGCACTGATCACCGAACGGCCGGGACGATTGCACCGGCTGCAGCCGGATGGTTCGACCGAACAGATATCCGGGCTTCCGTCGATAGCGGCCGTCGGACAAGGTGGGTTGCTGGACGTGGCACTCGATCCCGAATACGGACGGAATGGCTGGATCTATATGACCTACGCGGCTTCCTACGATGGTGGCTACGGAACCGTCCTGGGCCGGGCGCGGCTCTCCGGGTCGCACCTGACCGACTTCGAGGAGCTGTTCCGAATGCAGCCCGCGAGCGGTGGCCGCGTGCATTTCGGTTCGCGGATTGCCTTTCTGCCGGACAAGACCGTGGTGTTCTCGATTGGCGATCGCGGTGCGATGAACCGGGCCCAGGATCGACAGGATCACGCCGGCGCACTCCTGCGACTCAACCGTGACGGCAGTGTGCCGCACGACAACCCGTTTGTGGGCGATCCCGCTACGCGCGACGAACTGTACACGCTCGGAAACCGTAATCCGCAGGGACTGACGCTGCATCCTGAGACGGGCGCGTTATGGCAGACCGAACACGGTCCGCGCGGTGGTGATGAGCTCAACATCATTGAACCCGGCAACAACTACGGCTGGCCGGTGATGTCCCAGGGCGTGGACTACCGCACCGGGCAACCAATAGGGCAGGGCACCTCGGCGCCCGGTATGACCCAGCCGATCGAACACTGGTCCCCGGCAATCGCGCCTTCGGGGATGGTGTTTTACTTCGGCAAACAGTTCCCGGGTTGGGAAGGCAACCTCTTCATCGGTTCGCTGGTGGATACCCACCTGCTGCGACTGGAGATCGATGGTCAGCGGGTCGTACACCAGGAGCGATTGCTGGACGGCACGATCGGCCGCATCCGCGATGTTCGTCTCGGCCCTGACGGACAATTATGGCTGCTCACGGACGCTTCCAACGGCGGGGTGTATCGTCTCGAGGCGGTGGATTGAGCCGGCGATCGGGGCGAAGAAGCCCAATGGAGTAGAAGCCGTCGCGGCAATCCAAAGACGTTGTCTGCTTTCTGGCGACACCGGGGGCAGGACGGCTCTCACGCGCTTGTCCGCGCTCTTGCGTCCTTCCGCACCGCTAACGGCTACCGTCTGCGGTGGTATCGTCGGCCTGCAAGTGCCGTTGCCGAGCCAGGTCTCCGCCCTCGGTTGCTCCGAAGAGCAACAGGATCTGTGCCGGAATGTTGGAGTCATTCCAGAAACAGTGGGCCTGGTTGGCCTCGAAAAGCAGGCTGTCTCCGGGCCCCAGGTAGTAGGTCTTCTCGCCTATGCGATAGCGTAAGCTGCCGCTCAGGCAGTAGACGAACTCCTGGCCCGAATGCACAACCGGCGTCCCTGACTTCGGTGACCCGGGTTCGATCGTGACCACGAATGGTTCGATCTGCTGATTGCGCAATCCAATCGCAAGGCATTCCATTACAAATCCGGGACCGTTTGCGGCCAGCCGGTCGTCCTGATCGGTGAAGACCACCGCGTGCTCGTCGGTCTGCTGGAAGAAGTCCGTAATCCGCATTCCCAATGCCGTCGCGAGCTTATGCAGCGTGGCAATCGACGGAGAGTGCTCTCCTCGCTCGATCAGACTTATGGCATTTGTCGACAGGCCACAGCGGTCGGCAAGGGTACGCAGTGAGAGCCTCTGCTGCTCGCGAACGCCGCGGATCTGCGGTCCGAGGTTTGGGGGACTGCCCTGGTCTCCGCGTTCTTCTGTCCTCATAGTCACGGTGTATCATAATAGTTGACGTCTGTAAAGTATAGTAGCTTCCCGTCAGGAATGCGTATCCTGACCGCACGCAGTCGGTTGGCACCACCAGCACGGCGTGGACCGCCATAACCGCCAGTGCGAACAAGCAGGGTCGCAGCAGCGGTGCCGGACAAAGGCTGCTTTCTCGGGCATCGACACGTACCGCAAGCGTTACCGCGGCCTTTGCATCTATCGCCGCAGGAACTGGTCGAGCAGCACCGCCAGAATAATGACTGAGCCTTTGGCGATCAGCTGGTAGTAGGGGCTCACATTCAGGAGATTGAATCCGTTGTTGAGCACGCCGATGATCAGGGCGCCGATCAGCGTACCGCCAATACTGCCTCTGCCACCCATCAGGCTGGTGCCACCGAGGACTACGGCGGCAATGGCATCTAGTTCGAAGCCGGTTCCGGTGTTCGGTTGCGCCGAACCGAGCCGGGCGGCCAGCACTAACCCGGAGATACCGGCACAGAACCCGCTCAGAGCGTACACCAGGGTCTTTATTCGCGAGACGCGGATTCCGGACAGACGTGC
>SLQM01000115.1 GCA_007131435.1 Syntrophomonadaceae bacterium | reverse complement strand
TTCGGGGCAATCTATCCCTAAAGGCGCAGCAGGGAGAAGGGGTGCCTGCTGCAAACTGGGACGGGTTCAGTAAAACTTGGGTTTTTAAAAAGAGGGCGGGGTATTTGCTATATACAGGTGCAGGTCAAAGATGCAAAGATGTAGTAATTACCCTGTTTCTTTGCTAAACCCTTCTACACAAAAAAATGGCGGCCCCACTTCCGAAAGGCCGCCTTTTTCATTTAACTTGCGACAGTTAATTCTTTACTTCTGGCAGTCGCAGTCGATATTTCCTGCAACTATCTCCTGCCAGTCACCGAGAATGTCGTGGGTCCAGCAGTCGTCGGCACCTGCTGCCTCGCGCATTACAAGGGCAAAGATGTATGAAAGTTCTTTTACAGTTGCCCCGGCTTCAAGGGCTTCCTTAAAATGTTTTAGAACGCAGGGTTTAGAGCGGGCCTTGATCGAGAGGGCGAAGCAGATGAACTGGTAAGTTTTTTCGTCAATTGTTCTCTTTTCCTTGTAAAGCTGATCAATCTCATCTAACTTTTCAACAAACTCGGGGAAAAATTCGGCAAGCATCCTCATAATTAGGTTCCTCCCAAAATAATTATATTTGTAATCCACGGGTAAAGTTCCACCGGCTTCTTTTTAGAAGTCGGAATCTGTAGCCAGCACGGGGTGTCTGCTTCATGCTGCTTAGTTGAATGGCAAAGGTAATCGAATGTAGCGAGTACCCCGTCCCCTTGCTACGCTTTTGTTACGCTTACGCTAACCGCCTGATATCATTTTTTCCAGGTCACCCTTCGATGGCAGTTTCCCGGTCAGCTTGATATCGCCGTCAATCATCAGGGCCGGGGTCAGCATTACCCCTGCCTTGGCAATTGCCTTGATGTCTGTGACTTTTTCCACTGTTGCATCGCTGCCGGTTTCTTCTATTACTTCCTTTACCATCTTCTCCAGCTTGTTGCACTTTGGGCACCCTGTACCTAAAACTTTGATTTCCATTAAGTCCAACCTCCTGTGTTAACTGCCCGTATTATCCAACCACACTTTTTAATGCGCTCTGCCTGCTGTCCAGCTGCCCTTTTAACATATCGGTTACCAGGTCAAGAACTTCATAAATTCGCTGATCATTGACCATGTAGATCACTTTTAGGCCATCCTTCCTGGAAGAAAGGATACCTGCTTTTTTAAGGACAGACAGGTGTCGCGATACATTGGGCTGCTCTATTTTCATGGCGGGGAAAATTTCACATACACACCTTTCGCCGTCCCTTAAAAGCTGCAGGATTTCTATCCTGGTGGGGTGGGCGATAGCCTTGCAGACCTCCGCCTGCATCTGATAAAGTTCACTTTTCATTTCATCACTCCCCTGGGCGCAATTTTTATTATTGCTCGTTACTAATTCACTATATACCTATTTATGCATATATTATCAAAAACGCGGCCCTTTATCAACTTAAATATCCTTAATATCTTCAATATCCTCAAGTTGAAGTGGCAGGAATTTTACTTTTTTGAATACTTTTAATGCCAATCTGCATCTGGTAAGATAAGCGTTGGGCAATTTGCACTCGTCCTCCACCTGTCCCGGATAATTACCGCATCCTAAAATGTAAAAATATATTTACCGTTAAGGTTAATTGTGATATAAATCTCATAAATTATGAATAAAGTTACGGGGTAGAAGTAATGGAAAAAAATTCTGATTCAGCAAAAATAAAGGCAAAAACCGCTTTCAGCCCTCATGGAATGGTTTCAACAGCTTCCAGGATTGCCACCGCTGCCGGCGTGCGCATGCTGGCCAGGGGCGGTAACGCTTTTGATGCGGCAGTGGCGGCTGCCTTTTGCCTCGGGGTTACGGAACCCCAGGCTTCAGGGCTGGGTGGGCAGAGCATGGTGCTGCTGCATCATTACCCGAACGGCGAAGCATCTACAGCTGCCCTGGACGGTTCTTCGAGAGCGCCTTTCGGGATCGACCCCAACAGCTTGCCGGAAAAGCCCTTCAAGCTTGGAGTAACGGCAACTACCGTTCCTTCCACGCCGGCAACACTCGGTTACCTGCTGGATACTTATGGCACGATGAGTATAGCAGAGGTTTTAGAACCGGCGATTGTCGCCGCCGGGGAAGGGTTTAAACTATCTGCGCTGCAGCATAAACTTGTTACCAGGGAAAGTGAGCGGATGCAGGATGAAGCGGTGCGCAGGGTCTTTTTTAAAAACGGCAGGCCTTTAAATGCGGGAGACATAGTGTACCAGCCGCAGCTGGCAGCCTGCCTGGAGAGGATTGCTGCTGCCGGCTGGCGCGATTTTTATTTAGGGGAAATCGGTGAAGCGATTATTAAGGATATGGAAGGGCGTGGAGGGTTTATTGGGCGGGCGGACATGAGCCAGGTGCCTTTGCCCATCCAGAGGGAAGTGCTGACCGGCTCATACCGCGGTTATGCACTGGCCACTTTTCCTCCCCCTGGCGCAGGGCGGGCTTTAGTTCAAATATTGAACACCCTGGAGCATCTTGATCAAGGCGACCTGCAGCCTGATGCGCCGCTTTATTATCTCCTGCTGGCCCTTACTTTCCGGGCAGCGCTGATGAACAGGGAACGTTTTCCCATAGACCCGGCCCTTTATCCCCAGTTTGCCGATCAGTGGATGGTCGATAAGGAAAGTGCAGAAAGGCTGTCATCGCGGATCAGCAGCCTGGTTCAATACCTGAGCAAGGAGCAATTAACTGGAAGGTTTGCCCCGCCGCCTACTTCAGGAGAAACCACCCACCTTTCTGCAGCAGACCGTTTTGGCAATTGTGTCGGCATAACCCAGTCCATAGAACTTGTTTTTGGGTCAAAAACCATGGCTTCGGGCCTCGGTTTCTTTTACAATAATTATATGAGCGCCTTTGAGTACAAGAATATGATGCACCCCAGTTTCCTGGTGCCCGGGGGCAGGCCTTACAGCAGTGTGGCGCCTACCCTGCTGTTCAGGGAAAGCGGCCGCCCTTACATCATGCTGGGCAGCCCGGGAAGTGAAAGAATATCAACAACCCTGGCCCAGGTTATTAGCCGGATGATTGATTCCGGGCAGGGACTGGCAGAAGCGATCGATGGGCCGCGCATTCATGCCGGCAGTTCCGGTAAAGCGGCGATTGAAAAGAGAAGCTTCAGGCCTGAAATA
>SLQM01000065.1 GCA_007131435.1 Syntrophomonadaceae bacterium | reverse complement strand
CATTAATTGTTACATTAATTGTTACATTAATTGGTGACATCGGCTTCCCTCCCCTGGGGTACTACCAGGATGCAATCCTGGGGGCATTTTTCAACACAGCTCCCGCAGCGGGTGCATAAATCTTGTTCAATATCATGAGCTTCTTTCTTTTCTCCTTTAATTGCATTAACCGGGCAGACCCGGGCACAGGCAGTACAGCCTGTACATTTTTCCTGGTCGATCCAATATGTAAAAAGTTCCTTGCAAATGCCGGCCCTGCAAAACTTATCATTAATATGTTCTTCATATTCTTCCCGAAAATAGCGGATTGTGCTTAAAACCGGGTTGGGGCAGGTTTGCCCCAGGCCGCATAGGGAGCTGTCCTTGATGCTGGCAGCCAGGCTGTCAAGGGTATCCAAATCTTCGGGTATTCCAGTTCCTTCACTAATCCTGTCCAGTATTTCTAGCATTCTTTTGGTTCCTTCGCGACAGGGAGTACATTTGCCACAGGATTCTTTCTGGGTAAAGCTAAGGAAATAGCGAGCCAGGTCAACCATGCAGGTTCCTTCATCCATCACTACCAGGCCGCCGGACCCCATGATAGCCCCGGCCTTGTTAAGAGAGTCATAATCTATTGGCAGATCGATCTGTTCAGCGGGTATACAGCCTCCTGAAGGCCCTCCCGCCTGAACAGCCTTAAAATCTTTGCCGCGCTTTATTCCACCGCCAACATCGTATATAATTTCCCTAATCGTTATACCCATCGGCACCTCACAAAGACCGGTGTTACGAACCTTGCCGGCCAGGGCAAAAACTTTTGTACCTTTACTTCCCTCGGTACCGACAGAAGCAAAATCAAGGGCGCCGCCTTCCTTTAAAATCAGGGGAACATTGGCAAATGTTTCCACATTATTAATGGTGGTGGGCTTACCAAACAAACCCGACTGGGCAGGAAAGGGCGGGCGGGGTCTCGGCATGCCCCTTTTACCTTCTATTGAAGCCAGCAAGGCAGTTTCTTCACCACAGACAAATGCACCGGCGCCTTCCTTGATATTCAGTTTAAAATTAAAACCATACCCCAAGATATTATCTCCAAGCAGCCCGTATTCTTCAGCCTGCCTGATGGCAATTTTTAAACGCGAAATAGCCAGCGGGTATTCAGCCCGGCAATAAATATATCCTTCATCAGCGCCAATCGCCCGCCCACAGATCAACATTCCTTCCAAAATAGCGTGAGGGTCACCTTCCAGGATTGACCGGTCCATAAAGGCTCCGGGGTCACCTTCATCTGCATTACAGACTACATATTTTTTCAGACCGGGAGCTTTGTTCGTAAATTCCCATTTCAGCCCGGTAGAAAAACCTGCGCCACCACGTCCGCGTAGCCCTGCCTCTTTTACTTCATCACAAATAGCAATCGGTTCCATTGCCAGGGCACGGGCAAAAGCCCTGTAACCGCCCCTCATTATATATTCATCAATGTTTTCGGGGTCTATTAGTCCGCTATTACGAAGCACATTAAATTTTTGCTTGGCATAGAATGGTATCGTATCATAAAAACGTGCAGGCACATCTACATCGGGCCCCTTGTAGAGGAAACGTTCAACAATTTCGCCTTCCATAAGGTGCTTTTCCACCAGTTCAGGCATATCTTTCGGCTTTAGACGGCAATAAAACACTTCGTCCGGATAAATAACTATAATCGGCCCCACTTCACAAAAACCGGGGCAACCTCCCATAATTATCCTGTACTTGTCGCGCATTCCATGTTTTTCCAGTTCTTCAACCAGGGCTTCTTCCACCAGGTTGGACCCGGATGAAAGACAGCCAGTGGCACCGCAGATCATGAGGTGTTTTTCATACAAAGGTAAGAATACCTCCCTCTAAACTTTTTGGGTCTTAACATATTACAAACCGATCGTTTAGCGCTACCTTCTTAATTATATCTTGGCGCTTTAAACTACATGAAGGGTTCTCATGGCAAATCGGCCCATCGATGCAGCAATGTATAAAGTCCTTACAGGGATTCTCCCTGGTATGTGTACATTTTTCACAGCAATGATCAATAAATTTCTGCATGTGCATCATCCTGCCTTTTATTCATATTTTTCAAGGATTTTTTCGATCCCGTCCGGT
Organism: Syntrophomonadaceae bacterium; assembly: GCA_007131435.1. Classification (GTDB taxonomy): domain Bacteria; phylum Bacillota; class Dethiobacteria; order DTU022; family DTU022; genus SLQM01. The sequence continues at coordinate 10,007 of SLQM01000065.1, read as the reverse complement.
GAAAGCCGGCCGTGCGGGTCATCGTTAATCATAATAACTGGAGCTAATGCACAGGCGCCGATACAGGCAACCTCCTCAAGGGTAAACCTTAGATCGTCTGTCGTTTCCCCGCTTTCTACCCCCAGTATTTCCTCTATTCTACCTGATATTTTCGGGCTGCCCTGTATATGGCAGGCAGTTCCCTTACAAACCCTGATTATATAGCGACCGCGGGGTTTCATTTTAAACTGGGCATAGAATGTAGCCACCCCGTAAAGACGGCTGAGCGGAATACGCATTTTACGTGAAACCTGTTCCATGGCCGGGCGAGGAAGATAACCAAAGTGGTCCTGCACTTTTTGCAGGACCGGTATTACCATCTCTTTTCTGCCAAGATATGGTTCGACAATGGAATCAACTTCGTTTAAATCTATTTCGGGCAATACTGTTTCAACGTCTACACACATGGACATACCTCCCGCCGATTCACTTCTGATAATATTATTCTTTTCTAGGCTGCAATCCTGCTAAACTGATAAAAAGTTTATCACAATAACATTATAATATACTGTCATATTACAATTTTTTTGGGAGTAAAATTAATACCGTCAGCTGCTACAAATATATAGCGGATACCTTTTCTTTCACCCTGGAATATGTAATCGCGCCCATCGTCATGGATATGACCGAAAAGGCATATTTTAACCCCGTATTCTTCCATCAGCGCAGTAAATGCGCTTGGCTGCCCCTGCCGGTTAAACGGGGGAAAATGCATTGCAGTAATAATTGGCATACCAGTCTTGCCAGCAGTACTTTCCAGGGACAACTGCAGGCGCTGAACCTCACGGTGGTAGAGTTTTTGGTCCTGATCGCTGTTAAAACCGTCTTCTCCAGGACAGAGCCAGCCCCTGGTTCCGCAAATCAAGCAGCCGCCCCAGGTGAAATGATCATTTTGCAGGGCAAAGATACCTGGCGGCAGCATGGCACGAACCTTGCCGATTGAAGACCACCAATAATCGTGGTTACCCCGGACTAAAAGCTTGCTTCCCTTTAACCCTGACAGCCAATTAAGGTCCGCTTCCACTTCCTGAAGCTGCATGGCCCATGAAATATCACCGGCCAAAATGACCAGGTCATCTTCAGAAACCAGGTCATTCCAGTTCTTCTCAATCTTTTCAGGGTGTCCATCCCACTCAGGACCGAAAATATTCATGGGCTTGGAGCTGCCAAAAGATAGATGGAGGTCGCCAATTGCATATATAGCCATATTAATCCTCTTTATCTAACAGTTAATACTGCTACAGCACAAGATTAAACTTCAAACGGCGCCATAGGGAAGATTTCGAGCATCCCGAAGCGCAGCTCAGGCCCAAGGGAAGAGGATAGAATTACCCCTTTGACTTAGCCTGTTAAGATTACGACACCAGTTAAGCTGTATTGATATCCAGGTTCTTGTTAATATTACTAAATCGGCCACTAAATTGCAAAAGGTGGTTTTTTCTGCCCATTAAAACGATTAAGACACAAAATTAAGCTTTGCAAATATTTTAATAAAATGATATAATATCGTCGACTTTGATCTGTTTATATTTGAGACAGGAGGAATTCAAAAAGTGGAAAAAAAATCCCCAAGACGTCCGCGGCGCTACCTGCGCAGCAGAATTACACGTAAACTAATCCTGGATACCGCGCTTGATGTTTTTTTAATTGAAGGCTATGCCAAAACGACTATTGCTAAAATCAGCCAGCAGGCAAACGTTGGTTACGGCACTGTTTATAGTCACTTTAAAGGAAAAGATGATATTTTAAACAAGGTTGTAGATAATGTATTAGATGAGTTTTATAACCTCTTGGAGATACCTTTTGCACCGGCCACTTTAGATGAGGCTCGTGATGCTTACCGCACACTTGTTCTGACTTCCTTTCGATTATCAGAACAGCATCAACCGATCATGAAAGTTTACCAGGAAGCCCTTGGCCAATCAGAGTCGATAGCAGGACACTGGCACAATATTAAAGACCAGTTTATTAAGACTGCTGCCCGCTCTTTTTCATATTCCCAGGAGAAAGGGCTGGCAAAATCATTTGACATCCAGGTGGTTGCCAAAGCTTTTATCCTTATGGTAGACAGGTTTATCTGGGAAGTTGTAAATGAACGTGAAAAAGACCTTGAGCATATTGCCAGCATCATTATCGAAATGGTCTTCCATGGTTTCTTTATAAAAGAATAAATGACCAAGGGCCGGATTAAAGATTACTGCAATCAATGATCCGCTCTTCAGTTATTATTTTATCCACAGGCCGATCCCACTCATCGACGGGGACTTCGGGAACTATCTGAAGTTCAAAGGCCAGCGCAACAAGCGGTGTTCCTGGCATTAACTGGGGAAAGAAACGATCATAGTAACCGCCTCCATAACCGAGGCGGTTACCTTTTTTATCAAAAGCTACCCCGGGAACAATTAAAAGATTAATTCCTTCCGGATCTCTAGGGCGTAAAAACTTTTCTTTAGGCTCCAGGATATCATATGTTCCGGGTTCCAGGTCGTTTTCCCAGCTTCTGATTTCCGAAGGAATTAATTCACGTTTAGCGGGCTTTGCTTTCGGAACCAGGGCTACTTTGTCTGCTTTAATCGAAACTTCAACCATATCCCTGGTATCTACCTCACTGCCAAAAGATACAAAAAACATGACCTGGTGGGCAGCCCTGAATTCAGGTAGAGAGTAAAGGTTATTTGCTATTCTGAAACTTTTATCCCTGATTTCAGCCAGGGATAATTGATCGCGTAATTTAACAATGTTCTTTCTTAGTTCTCTTTTATCCATTGCTGCCACTCCTAGTAGGCTCGCGCAAAATACACTGCTTCAGTAGCTTTCTTGTCACAAATCATACATTTTTCGTGCTCAGGCTGCTTGTCAAATGGTATACAGCGAATAGTGGCTTTAGTATCATCTTTAACTTTTTCTTCGCAGGCGCTTTCACCGCACCAGGGGGCTAAAAACAATCCCCGTTTTTCTTCCATAATTTTTTTAAACTCCTTGTAATCTGAACCGCTGCGGGTATTGGCCTCACGAAATTCGAGGGCTCTTTTCAACATGTCATCCTGGATCTCTACCATAAGTTGCTGCAGGCGATCTGCCAGCTTTTCGCGTTTTACAAATTCTTTTTCTCCATTATCCCGGCGCACTACAACTACATGACCTTTATCAATATCCCTGGGCCCAACTTCAACCCGCACCGGTATTCCTTTCATTTCCCATTCATTATATTTCCAACCGGGCGAATATTCTTCACGGTTATCAAGCTTTATCCTTAATACTTCCCTTAGCTCTTTTTCCAGCTCACTTACAGAATCAAGCACGCGGTCCCGGTCTTTTTTGGTTAAAATGGGCACTATAACCACCTGGGTAGGCGCCATGCGGGGAGGAAGAACTAGCCCCCGATCATCTCCGTGTACCATGATTAAAGCGCCCAGCATCCTTGTCGAAACTCCCCACGAAGTTTGCCAGACATATTTCAACTGGTCATCCTGGTCCAGGAATTTTATATCGAAAACCCTGGCAAAATGCTGGCCAAGATTGTGGGATGTGCCAGCCTGTAAAGCTCTGCCATCTGTCATTAAAGCTTCTACGGAATAAGTACGTAAAGCGCCTGCAAATTTTTCCCTCTCTGTCTTACTACCGTATACTACGGGAATTGCCATCTCTGTTTCGAGGAATTCACGATAAACTTCAAGCATTTTTAAAGTTTCTTCTTCTGCTTCTTCTTCAGTGCGGTGGCAGGTATGGCCTTCCTGCCATAAAAACTCAGAAGTGCGCAAGAAAGGGCGGGTCGACCTTTCCCAGCGGACTACATTGCACCACTGGTTAATCAATACCGGCAAATCTCTCCATGATTGCACCCAGCGGGAATAAAAATCACAAATAATAGCTTCAGAAGTGGGCCTTACAACCAGGGGCTCAGTTAAAATCTCTCCCCCGCCCTTGGTAACCCAGGCAACTTCGGGAGCAAAACCTTCCACGTGCTCCGCTTCCTTTTGTAAAAGGCTCTGCGGGATAAACAAGGGAAAATATGCATTCTGGTGACCCGTATCCTTAAATCTTTTATCGAGCAGCTCCTGGACCTTTTCCCAGAGGGCATATCCTTCAGGCCTGATTGCCATAAATCCTTTTACCGGGGCGTAATCCATTAATTTAGTCTTCAGGATAACATCAATATACCACTGTGAGTAATCTTCATCTTTTGGCGTTATTGCTTTAACAAATTCTTTGTCCTGTCCTGTTTTAACCTGCCCGCTATTTTTTCCCACTACTACCATCCTTTCCGGCTTTGGCGCACTTTTTCACCCGCTTATTCTAACACAATTTTTGCTGTCCTGCCAATTCCCGGCGAGTTTTAAGCAGGGTTTCCCAGCTATCTTCGCTCAGGGGGCGGTTAAAACTGCGGAAATTTGCCAGCTTAAAACCATGCTCATCGGCCAGGTAACGCGTGCGCAGAATAGATTCAAGGTTAACGCCGGATGAACCAAGGCTGTAGTGCTTATATTGTTTTTCCAGGGCAAGCATCATTGTTTCAGCCATGCAGGCATAAGCCAACCCTTCTTCAAAACCAAAATCCCAGCCCAGGGATGGAAGACCGGGCACTTCAACCACACCGCCATCAATTACCAGGACATCCGGGCGGGCATGGTCAACCTCTTCACTAACATTAGCCGGGCGGGAAATGTCACAAACTATGGCCCCTGTTTTCAGGTTTCCGGCATGAATAACTTTTTCTGTTGCGCTGGTGGCGCTGATCACCAAGTCAGCCCTGGCTAAAACTGCGTCTATGTCGGTAGAAAATTCTATCAGGCCCTTTTTCCTCCCTTCCCCGTCCACAAAAGCTTCAAAGTCGTCCATTGAAGCATCAGGCCCTGGAAGCTCATGACAATCCTGCAGCAAATAGCCCATGCTTCCCGGCTTCAAGGTTCTACCCTGTTTTAACAGCGCTGACTGGTAGCGGTAAATCTCGGCAGCAACAAGATGGAGCCTGTCGCTGGATGTCTGGTTGTTGGGATTGCCAATCAGGATCAAGCGCGGAACTGTTTCCGAAAGCAGCAGGGAAATGCCCCTGCCGATTGAACCGGCAGCCCCGACAATTGCAGCTGTAACATCAGACCGGTCAATTTGCAGCTTTTCTGTAGCAGTATTTACAGCGTCTACTGCCGAAACTACGGTATAGCTGTTACCAGTTGTAATTGGTACTCCTTCATTCTTCAAGTATAATCCGCCCATTGAAGCTACTGCCGTAAATGCCCCAAGGCCAACTATTTTTGCGCCTCTTTCACGGGCCAGGGATACTGCTGCCTTTAGCTCATCTAATGACTGTTTGCGTGACATCTGTAAAAACTCGTCAGTTGTCCTGGGCAAAGCAATAAATTCGCCGTAAGCAATTTTACCGGCAGCAGAGCTAATCCTGGTTTTTCCAGCCACAAAGGGCTCTATCAAACCGCCGAACCTTCCCGTCAACTCTTCCAGCTCCTGCTCACTGAAAGATAACAGGCTGTTGTCAAACTGGTGATAGCTCTTTAAATCGAGGGCATGGATGAGGAAAGCAAAACGTCCTTCTCCCGAATCATCAGAAGGTTTAATATTTACAGCAGGGTATGGTGTAAATTTCTTAAAACCTCCTTCAACATCATTTCGAACGAGATAGGATAAAAAGCGGGCGGTGCTTCCTTCGTTCAAAACAGAAAGCATTGAGTCTATCCCCGATAAAGCCTGCCTGCACTGGTCATCGCTGATTACCAGGGGAGGTTCAATGCGGATAACTGCATTACCGTTTAAAGTAGGCGCTACCCTTACCTTCTCTACATTCAGAAGATATGATGAGATTGCCGGTGTCAGTAGTTCCTGTTCAGCCATCACGCCCAATAAGCTACCCGGAAAATGATCGCGATCTATATAAAATTCCAACCCGAGCATTAAGCCGCGGCCTCGAACATTCTTAACTAAAGTGGGATATTTAGCCTGAAGTTCAAGCAGCCCTTCTTTTAAGATCTTACCCCTGGCCTTGACCTGCTTTAATAAAAACCGGTTATTGCTTGTTAGCTCTTCTATAACTTTTATTCCTACCCGGCAGGCCAGTGAATTACCGGCAAAAGTCGATGAATGTTTTAAACCAAAATCTTCGGTATACGCATTTGCAGTGCTCAGGCAGGCGCCAATGGGCATAATTCCCCCGCCCAGGGCTTTAGCCAGGACCATAACATCGGGTGATATATTATCTTTTTCGCAGGCGAACATTATGCCGGTACGGCCAAGGCCGGTCTGGACTTCATCAAAAACAAGGAGTACTTTATGCCTGCTGCAGATCTCTTTTACCCCGGACAGGTAACCACTAGGAGGCTCTACAATACCACCTTCGCCCTGGATCGGTTCGATGATAAATGCAGCATAATAATCAGCCCTTGCTAAAAGCTCCTTTTCAAGAGCATCTAAATCTCCGAAAGGGATATGGTTAAAGTCTTCTGCTGGTGCACAAAAAACATCCTGGTAAGCAGGATTACCGGTCGCAGAAAGCGCTCCGAAAGTTTTTCCATGAAAACTGTTATGGGTAGCAAGTATTCCTTGCCGCCCTGTTGCAGACCTGCAAAGCTTAATAGCTGCTTCTACAGCTTCCGTCCCGCTATTGGCAAAAACAACCTGCTCCAGTCCTTCGGGGGCTATTTCAATCAGTTTTCGCGCCAGCTCTCCGGCAGCTTCCAGGGCTGAAGGCTGAATAAAACTTGGCTCTCCCGATTCCCTGAAGTTATTAATTGCATCCCATATAGCCTGGGGATTATGTCCAAAAGGCAGAGCGCCATAAGCAGCTATACAATCAAGGTAGCGGTTACCTTTACTGTCATGTAAGTAACAACCATCACCCTTAATATATTCCTGGTCAAGCTTAATGCTTTCCAGCATTTCTCCCAAATGGGGGTTAACATAACGTGTAAAATTATTATTCATGGTTCGGCCTCCCACCTATACTGTGCACATTTATGTGCACAGTATAGGTTATATCTTAAACCGAACCTGGTAAAAATGCAAGGGCTCAAAAAACTTAAAGTATGCTAAAAATTACTGTCCGGCATGATAATTGATACTGCATGCCTGGCCGGATCCAGGTTTTCATCGATTAGCGCCATTGCCTCTTCCCTGTTGGTTTCATGTAGTACTGAAGGAAGCTGAAACAGGTCTGTACCCCTGAAGCGGTACGCTAAAAAATTATTGGCGATAAACTCAAGGGAATTAAACCTCCTGATATATCCGCCCAGCACCTTGCGACGGTGTCGTTCAAACTGTTCTTTACTGATTCCTGTCTTTCTCACCTGGGAAATGGCAGCCATGATCCGCCTGTAAAGCTTTTCGGGATCTGATGTCTCGCCTCCTATCATACTATAGCCATAGTTGATTTCGGCTGTATATTCTGACCCGAAATTTTCATCGATTAAATCTTCCCTGTAAAGCTCGTTATACAGCTCTTCACTTGAACCGAAAAGAATATCCAGGAGCAGCTCCATCAGTATTTCCCTGCGCATCAAATCTCTACCCTGCAATTTACCTACAACCATATCTTTAAAACCAACATAGATTATAGGTTCTGAAACTACCAGTTCCTGGACTGTTCTTTCCTGGTTGATCATGTCCGGTTCATCCGGGTAACTGCGCACTATAGTGCCAAGAGGCTTGTAGTTGCGGTCAGCCATGTTATCTTCAACCTGGCTGCCTACATCATCAGGATTTATATCTCCTATAATAAAAAGAGCCATGTTACTGGGATGATAAAAGGTATTGTAACAGCGGTGAAGTAAATCTGGAGTAATTTTCGAAATGCTTTCAACTGTCCCAGCGATATCGTTACGGACAGGATGCTCGCAGTATAAACCGGCCAGCAGGTTGAAAAAGACCTGCCAGTGAGGATGGTCTTCATACATTTTAATTTCCTGACCTATGATACCCTGTTCTTTCTGAACTGTTTGATCGGTGAAGTAAGGATCCTGCACGAAATCCATTAACTGCGTTAAGTTTTGCTCAAAATTTGCTGTACAGGAGAAAAGGTACGCAGTCTGGGTAAATGAAGTATAAGCATTGGCCGAAGCCCCCAGGGCGGCAAAGCGATCAAAAACATTTCCCTGTTCATCTTCAAAAAGTTTATGTTCCAAAAAATGAGCCACGCCATCGGGAAGAATTGTCAAGTCCTTCTCCGGTTCAACCCTGAAACAGTTGTCAATGGAACCGAAGCGGGTAGAAAATACTGCATATTTTTTTTGGTACCCCGGCCTGGGCAAAACATAGAGATCCATTCCCGGGCTGATCCTGTAATGATAAAGGGACTCCTGAAGTTCCCTGTTTTCAATTAGCCTGCAGTTATCTGCCATTTATATCTCTCCCTCTGCCTTTGGCTTCAGTAAAAAAACAGTATCCGCTTTTATTCTTTCAGCCACTTTCATAATATCATCACGTCCAACCGCTTCAATACCTTCAGCTATTTCGTCCATTGTATATGTCCTACCGCCAATCTGCCCATCGAGATGAAAAGAGATGAGTTGGTTAGGGCTGTCCTGGCGAGAACGAAGCTGGTTAATTAAACCTCTCTTTGTATTGTAAAGCTCTGTGTCGCTAATCTTACCTTCTTTTAAATCCAGCAGCTGCCTGTCAATAATCTCACAGGCCTTATCCTTATCTTCATAATTAATCCCGGCTGAAATGACCATTAAACCCTTGTGCTGCTCAAGCCTTGAATGAATGTAGTAAGCTAAACCTGCTTCTTCCCTGACTTTCATAAATAATTTGGAATGCGGGAATCCGCCAAGCACCCCGCTGTAAACAAGCAGCGGACAGTATAAGTTATCTTTAAATCCGGTGTATGTCCTGTAACCGAGAACCAGCTTAGACTGGTTAACAGTCATTGTTTCCTCATAGTAGCGAACTTCTTTTACAGGGCGCATAATGTCTGATTCTTCCAGGATTTTTAAAGCCCCGGAGCGCTTAAACTGAAATGCTGATTCTGCGGCTTCTATAACCCGCTGTTGATCAAGGTCCCCAACTATATAAAGATCAAGTGGATTACTGGAAAAAACCTGGTTATAATACTCATAAAGCTCAGCCGGGCTTATATTCTCGTAGTCTTCGATTTTGCCAAGCTTAAAAACTCCGTACTTCTCTTCCGCGCACATCAGTGCAAGGCAGCGCTCAAGAGCGTAGGTGATTTTATCATTTAACATGGCCTTTATATCTTTGATCATCTGGCTCTTTTCCTGCCTCACATAGTCTTCATGAAATGCTTTTTCTTCGATCAGTGGATCTGTCACAACTGAACTAAGTATGGCCATGCCTTCATTTAGTAAATCTGTTTCCTCTCCCAAAAATCGATCATGGGCTGTCTCAAGGGTAAAAGCCATTATATGGCGCTCACCGCTTTTTATAATATCCGTTCCAAGCTGTGCACCGTATAAGCTTTCCAATTTTCTCTGCAGGGAAAGGAAATCGGGGTAAGTTTTGCATCCCTGTTCCAGCACTGAAGGAAGCAGTGCATTCTTTGCGGCTAGTTCGGGCATCAACTCCTGGTGCAGAAACAAACCGATAGATATGGTTTTGAATTTATCGGTCGGCATAAATATAAGCCTGACTCCATTGTCCAGGTTGTAGCTGGTATAGTCTTTGTGCAAGATTAAACCTCCCAGGTATAATTATAATACTGTAGAAATAATAACAATTAACTCTCTCCATGACAACAACCTGGCAGGAGACTTCAGGCATTCCGCAAATGAAAACTTTTTTTAGTTCCAAACTAACCTTTCAGATCCATTTGGAACTGTAATAATGAGAATCTATTTTTTTAGATGGCAAAGCGGTTCTACCATTAATTTTGTTAGAACCAGGGATTTGCCATAGTTATTGACCGGGGGTTTAGGCAGGGCAGGGTTTTTTCATACTCACCCCGGTTCAAGTAGAGGCTTTTCAAGCATATAAAACCCGATTAAAAGTTCTAAAGTTAACGATTT